>JBCBZU010000234.1:0-4403 GCA_039815165.1 Pseudomonadota bacterium | reverse complement strand
GCTCAACGTCTTTAGTGACGTTTTTGTTCGCTATGTCGTTGTCGATGCCTTAAAAGCAATGGACCTATACCTTTGGTATGACGCCAACCTAAGCTGGTTAGGAGGGGTTGGCATGCAGGAGCTTGAATGGCACTGGTTCTCCGTTATGTTTTTATTCGGATTGGGCTATACCCTCAGAGAAGACGGCCACGTTCGCGTTGATGTCTTTTATGATAACTTCCCCCGAAAAACCCAAGCGTGGATCAATATTATCGGCGCTTTACTATTTACCATCCCCCTGTGTATGGTGATTATTTTTGGTGACGGCATTGTCGGACAGGGTTTCGATTTTGAAGCCGGTAGCCGCGACGCCGCTATTGGTTATTTCCTGGAGTCCTGGGAATCAGAAGAAAATATTGGCGACCCAGGCAGCCTGCCGCGCCTGTGGCCGGTAAAACTCGTACTACCGGTGTCCTTTGCCTTCCTGCTGCTGAGTTGCTTTGCCGTTGTCCTTAAGGAAATATTAGTATTAAGAGGTGAGGAGAAAAACTAATGGTAGGTCTATTTTTATTCTTTTTAGCATTGATATTTTTATTCGTCGGCTATCCCATTGCCTTTACCTTTGCCGGCTTGTCATTGCTTACCGTCTATTTCTCAAACCTGTTTGGTCTATTGGATCAAGGCATTGAAATGTATAACTTCATGCCTTTTCGCTTGTATAACATTATGCAAAACACCATTCTGATGGCTATCCCGATGTTTATTTTTATGGGGATTGTATTGCAAAAAACCGGGCTTGCCGAACGCTTACTGGAATCCATGGGTAAACTGTTCGGCTCTCGCTCAGGCGGCCTTGCCATTTCAACACTTATTGTGGGTGCATTTCTTGCGGCATCGACCGGGGTGGTGGGTGCAAGTGTTGTTGCCATGGGCGTGATTTCTCTGCCGGTGATGTTAAAGTACAACTATGATCAACGTTTAGCAACAGGAACCATCTGTGCTGCGGGCACACTGGGCCAGATTATTCCGCCTTCAATCATTTTGATTATCCTCGGTGATGTGATGTCCGTACCAGTGGGTGATCTGTTCAAATCAGCAATGATTCCCGGCCTTATCTTAGTCGGCTTCTATCTGGTCTACGTATGGACTTATACTCATTTATACAAAGACTCTGCCCCCCCCATTCCCTCAGATGCGGAAAATAAATACGAACTGATCAAAGACGCTGTGTGGAATATTATCCCGCCGCTGCTGCTGATTATCGTTGTATTAGGTTCCATCCTAACCGGTATTGCCACACCAACGGAGTCTTCAGCCTTAGGGGCTATTGGCTCATTGATTCTTGGTAGGGTTTATATGGGTAAGTTGAAGTTTGACATGGTGGCAGATGCTGCCAAAGAAACCGTAAAAGTCACCTCAATGGTATTTGCGGTACTGATTGGCGCCACCGCGTTTTCCATGGTATTTACTTACTCTGGCGGCGACTTTATTGTTGAACAGCAGCTGACCAGCCTACCGGGTGAAAGATGGACTTTTATTGCACTATCGATGCTGGTTATCTTCGTCCTGGGATTCTTTATCGACTTTGTTGAGATCGCGTTTATTGTTGTGCCTATCCTGGCACCAATTGCTGAGGCGCTTGGCTTGAACATGATCTGGTTCGGTATCTTGGTTGCCATGAATTTGCAGTCATCCTTTATGACCCCGCCTTTTGGCTTCAGCTTGTTCTATCTAAAAGGCGTAGCGCCTGCAGAAGTTAAAATAACCTCTATTTACAAAGGCGTGATCCCCTTTGTGTGTATTCAGATAACCCTGGTGATCCTGCTGGTTGTATTCCCTGAATACCTCATTGCCGATATGTGGGAATAATAAATCTCCCTGTGCCTGTTATCTAAAACGGCCCTTGTTCAGGGCCGTTTCCCACCTACCATCGCCCTTATCTTTACTGCCCTTCCCTATGCTTTTGTGGTTTTTTTTGGTATTGTTTCAGCTTTTACCACTTATGGATTAACAAAATGTCGTCAACTTGGGAACCTAGCGTCGAACTTATGTTGATGGGGATGGGCACAGTATTTGTTTTTCTCACCCTGCTTGTACTTGGAATGATCATTATGTCAAACATTGCCCAAAGGATCGGCACCAAAGAGCAACAAGCCAATTCAGCAAGGCATTCAAATAATACCGATATTGCCGTTGTAGCAGCCGCTGCCTATGCTGCCTCAAAAAAATAATACCTAAACGTTTGTACTTTTGTATTTTTGTATTTTTGTACCTTTGTACCTTTGTACCAACAGGATTCATCCATGAGTAACAACCATGAGCAACAATAAAGCACCGATTAAACTGACTGATGTAGTGCTGCGTGATGCGCACCAATCACTGTTTGCCACTCGCCTACGCATTGACGATATGCTGCCCATCGCGGCAAAGCTTGATCAGGTTGGCTATTGGTCAATCGAATCCTGGGGCGGGGCTACCTTTGATGCCTGCATTCGCTATCTGGGAGAAGACCCCTGGGATCGCATTCGAGAACTTAAAAAAGCAATGCCCAACACCAAACAGCAGATGTTGCTGCGTGGACAAAACCTGCTGGGTTATCGCCACTACGCAGATGACGTAGTTGAAAAATTTGTGGAGCGCGCGGTCGCCAATGGCGTTGACGTATTCCGGGTATTTGATGCGATGAATGATCCCCGCAATATGACCACGGCATTGGCAGCGGTTAAAAAACAGGGGGCTCACGCTCAAGGGACAATTTCATATACCACAAGCCCGGTGCATACCAAAGCGGGCTGGGTAGACCTCGCCAAGCGCATTGAAGATATGGGCGCAGAATCCCTGGCCATTAAAGATATGGCTGGCATACTGACCCCCTATGACGCCTTTGAGCTTGTGACTGAACTAAAAGCCACTGTGGATATCCCTATTCAACTGCATGCGCATTCCACAGCGGGCTTATCGTCAATGACCATTTTGAAATCCATTGAAGCGGGCATTGACCGTGTCGATACGGCCATATCATCAATGTCCATGACCTATGGTCATTCACCTACCGAATCTATTGTGGCGGCATTACAAGGCACTGCATGGGACCCTGGCCTAGACCTTGACCTGCTCGAAGAAATCGCCGCTTACTTTCGCGGTGTCCGCAAGAAGTACGCACAATTCGAAGGTGCGCTGCGCGGGGTTGATTCGCGCATTCTTATCGCCCAAGTCCCTGGCGGCATGTTGACCAATATGGAAAACCAGCTAAAAGAGCAAGGCGCCGCAGATAAATTTGACCAGGTATTGGCTGAAATTCCTCGTGTTCGTAAAGACTTGGGCTACATCCCACTAGTGACGCCGACCTCACAAATTGTCGGCACTCAATCTGTTATCAATGTACTCACCGGCGAGCGCTACCAAACCATTTCCAAAGAAACCCAAGGCATTCTAAAAGGTGAATACGGTGCCGCTCCTGCCGAATTTAACAAAGAGTTACAAGAGCGCGTGCTGGATGGCGCTGAGCCTGTCACTGGCCGCCCTGCCGATCTACTCGAGCCAGAAATGGACAAGCTGACGCGCGAAGTGAAAGACCTCGCACAAGAAAAGCATTTCAGCCTTGCAGACGAAGCCGTCGATGACGTTCTCACCTATGCCTTATTTACACAAATTGGGCTTAAGTTCTTAGAAAATCGCGGTAATCCCTATGCCTTTGAGCCCAGCCCTGTGGCCGCTGCCAGTCGTGATGAAGCATCCACAGCCAGCAGTGACGGCACCTTTACCGTCGAGCTTAATGGTCAAAACTACCTTGCCCAGGTCAGCGGCGATGGTCAAGTCAGCGTTAGCCTTAATGGCCGCACTTACAATACCCGTGTTATAGAAGGTTCTGATGCCCCTGCCCCTGCGCTTGCAACAACCCTTGTCAGCAGTTCTGGTGAACCCGTTGCCGCACCGCTTGCGGGCAATATTTTTAAGGTGTGCGTTGAACCCGGTCAATCCGTCAATGAAGGCGACACCTTGGTCATTTTGGAAGCAATGAAGATGGAAACCGATGTAAAAGCCTCCCGCTCAGGCACGGTCGGCACCATCAGCGTAAAAGAAGGCGACTCCGTCGCTATGGGCGATACCCTGCTGACACTGTAGAACACTAAGAATGATTCCATTGCCTACCACCCACTTGACTTCCATAAAGAGCTAACCCATGGAAAAACTCACTGCTTTACTACTGGACTCCGGCATCGCTAATTTGACTCTTGGTCAGACCTCGATGATCATTGTTGGCTTGGTTCTGCTTTATCTTGCCATCGCCAAAAAATTTGAACCCCTACTACTGGTCACCATCGGCATGGGCACCATTTTGGTGAATATTCCGGGTGCTGGCATGGGTGAGGCCCCAATCTATGATGCGGCAGGCAACTTGGAAAAAGCAGGCGGCCTCCTCT
>JBCBZU010000272.1:0-3824 GCA_039815165.1 Pseudomonadota bacterium | reverse complement strand
GTGACACATGCCCCCAATAGCAGGGGCAACACCAACAAACACAAGAGTCGCCTCATTGATAAGTACCCTGTTGTTTAAATAGCTGTATTAGTGCCTCTTCGTCCACAATGGCAATGCCTAAATCTTGTGCTTTTTGCAACTTGGCGCCCGCCCCGGGTCCAGCCACCAGATAATCGGTTTTTGTTGAGACACTGTTGGTTACGCTAGCACCTAGAGACTGTAACTGCTGTTTCGCCTGATCGCGGGTTAGCGTCTCTAAACTGCCCGTTAAGACATAGGTAAGCCCCACTAGCGGGGCGGCATTTTGTGCTACCGCACTATCGGGCCAATGAATCCCCGCCGCTTGCATGGCGGCGATGAGTTGGCGATTATTGTCCTGCGCAAAAAAGTCCAGAATAAACCCAGCGACGACTGGGCCTACATCATTAACCTCTAACAGACTATCGTGATCCGCTGTCATTAGTGTTTCCAGAGAACCATAGTGCTGGGCCAGATTGCGGGCTGTGGCTTCACCTACCTCGCGGATACCCAAACTATAAATAAAGCGGTTTAAGGTGGTTTTTTTAGAGGCATCGATGGCCTCGAGCAGATTGCTTGCAGATTTTTTGCCCATGCGTTCCAGTGCCGAGACCGCGTCTATTTCCAGATGATATAAATCCAGAACACGACTAATCAGTTGTTTATCGACCAATTGTTCAACCAGTTTGTCTCCCAGGCCATCAATATCCATGGCCTTGCGTGACGCGAAGTGCTTGATCGCTTCTTTTATCTGGGCGGTACAGATTAGCCCGCCGCTACAGCGCTTAACCGCTTCACCCGGCACTTGTACGATGGGTGAGGGACACACTGGGCACTGGCTGGGAAAGACTGTTTCTTTGGTCCCGGCGGGACGCCGATTTTCGATCACAGAAACAATTTGAGGAATCACGTCACCGGCGCGACGAATAATCACGCTATCGCCCACCCGCACATCTAAACGGCGGATTTCATCCTCGTTGTGCAAGGTCGCATTAGACACGGTGACACCACCCACAAATACCGGTTTTAAACGTGCAACAGGCGTCACTGCACCAGTTCGACCCACTTGAAATTCAATACCCAGTAATTGGGTTATTTCTTCCTGAGCGGGAAACTTGCGCGCGACCGCCCAACGCGGAGCGCGGGAAATAAAGCCAAGCTGGTCTTGTAAGTCCAACTGGTTGACTTTGTAGACAATGCCATCGATCTCATAGGGCAAGTGATTGCGCTTTTGGGAAAGTTGCCGGTAGTAATCTTGACAGGCAGCCACCCCGGTTAAGGCTTGCATTTCGCTATTGATACGAAAGCCCCACTGTGACAACTGTTTCAGTACATCCGTATGCCGTTGGGGTAGTTTTCCCCCCGCAACCACGCCCACGCTGTAGGCACACATTTCAAGGCTGCGTGTTGCGGTGATTCGAGAGTCTAACTGCCGCAGACTACCGGCTGCTGCATTGCGGGGATTGACAAAGGTTTTTTCACCCTTCTCCGCAGCAGTTTGGTTAAGGCGTTCAAAACCCCGCTTGGTCATATAAATTTCACCGCGAACTTCTAAACGGTCGGGGTAGTTTTTCTCACTGAGTTTTAACGGAATAGAACCAATGGTTTTCACGTTTTGGGTAATGTCTTCACCACTCACGCCATCGCCCCGGGTGGCGCCCAATACCAATAGTCCCTGTTCATAGAGCAGGCTTACCGCAATGCCATCTAGCTTGGGTTCGCAGGCATACTCAATATCATCGACTTTATCGAGGAGTTCTCGGATGCGCTGGTCGAAGTCAGCCACTTCTTGATCGCTAAAGGCATTGCCAAGGGACAGCATGGGTAGTTGATGAGTGACTTTGGTAAAGGCGTCCAGCGGAGGACTGCCAACCCGTTGGCTGGGGGAGTCTGGTGTAATCAGTTCAGGGTGCTGGGTTTCGAGGTCCTGCAAGCGCCTTAACAGACGATCATATTCCGCATCAGGAATTTGTGGGTCATCAAGTGCATAGTAACGGTAGTTATGATGGTGAAGTTGTTCGCGCAGGCGATCGATTTCACTGGGGTCTGTTGACAATGGGGGATCGCTCCTATGGAGTTGAAAAAACGCTAATGCGGCCGTGAGCAGTGGAGTGGTTCCAGTCTAAGCGCTGCGCTTTGTCAACAGCCTGTGACAGTGATAAGTATCCGTTCTCAATGGACACTGGCCTCGTTTAGGGTTTATTTTTTTCTAGCTGCTGCTTGCGGGAAAAGTCTCGCACTCGCTCACGATAATGCTGGATTGTTTGCCCCGTAAGTGCGCTGCGCTGCTCATCCAGTAACTCGCCTGACAATACAGAGGCAATATTGCGAGCCGTTTGCAACATTAAGTCGAATGCAGACATATTGTCACCACCGGCACTTGGCAAGGTCAGAAAGAAACTCAGGCCAACGGTGCTAAACTCTTCAAAGCTGTGCAGATCGAAAACACCTGGTTTAACCATGTTCGCCATACTGAATAGGACCGGGCCCTCGCCCTCTTCATCCGCATGCCGATGGAAGATGTCCATTTCGCCATAGCGCAACTCGTTTTCCAGTATCAGCTCCAATAGATCTGAGCCTTGAAAGTATCCGTCTTTAGGGGCTCGAACATGCATGACCAATACATCTTGAGGCGTTTTTGGCCTTATGCCGGCTTTGTGATCAATATATTTGGACTCATAGCGCGGCTTATTGGCCGAGTGAGTTTCAAGAGCCAGCTCATCATCGTTGTCTTCTGCATCAATATGACTGCTGGACCTTACGTGGGTGGCTATGGGGTGAATCGGCTGTTGGGGAGACGGGGTTTGCAGGCGGATGCGGGCATTTTCCGGCATCTCTGACTCATCGACAGAATCCATTAACATAGGCACTGCGTCTTCTAAGTTGAGACTGGCCTGAACCGGCTCAGCAACAGGGTCGTCACTTGGCTTTTGTTGTTGGCTGTGATCGGGCTCACTATCGGCGGCATTTGCCTCAACGGCATTAGGCTGCTCCGGCACCGGTATTTTAGCGCCACTGCTGGTCTTGTCTAACAGGGGATCGGGATCGGCAGAGGATTCGAGGGAAGGCTCGATACGCATTGCCTTTGCGCCAGCACTATCGCCCTGCCCACTGGATCGCATATTTGCCAGGGTATCGGCTACCTTTTCGCGCCAGGCGGGAATATCCGTGCCAAAGTCGTACTTTTTGCGGACTTGCTGAATGCGTTCGGGGTCAATTTGTCGATCACTGGCTCGTGCGCCACCATTTGGGAACTCGCTGCCATAGTCATCGCTGTCATCTGCAAGATGACTTCTGTCAACGGGACGCAGTGCCATTTTGATGGAGTTTTTACGTGCATTGCGCATGCGTCGAATACCATCGATAACAATCGCGATAAGCAGCAAAACAATGATGATGGTAAGCCAGTATTGATCCATGAAGCCTTTAAATAATGTTGCCTAAGGAGTTAAAAAACAGTTAAACCAGAACAATGTACAAGCAATCAATTTACGTACAAAATAGTCGAGTCAATAATAAAAACCTTCAACCGGGAATCAGAGCTTAGCTACACTTTGCCATTTTCCCAGTCGACATGCATGCCATATATACATATCTATACATACACATATATACATAAAAGTGCTGCCACTGACCTGCGAGCCAACTCAAGTCGCAAAAATACCCGTTCCAGTCCCCAAGAGGGGCGATTTACGCAAGCACTAGCGACTTTTCAGACCTTAACGAATACAGACCTTAACGAATACAATGACGGGATCTAGGGCAACGGGCGGAAGACGACCTTTGCTCGTTACTCCTTTTTTTTT
>JBCBZU010000098.1:0-6818 GCA_039815165.1 Pseudomonadota bacterium | reverse complement strand
CGCCTCACTGGACTTTAGTCGAAGATAGCATATACGAGCCCAGACTAAGCGTTGATGTGTTATAAACAAACCAGATGTCTTGTGCACGGCGGCCCCCGCCTTCGGCACTCAAGTTCGATCGTATCGGATTATTGATGACTTGAGTATATTTTCTCGCAAACCTCTTGCCGGGAAAACCGGCAAGAGAGTAAAAATTGCTTTTGTGCAAAGGTCTCAGTAAACTATTGTACAACGTGAAAGGGCCTGGAAAAATTGACAGAGTTACCCGACCTAGAGCGATTGTTTGATGAATTTCAACTCCCGCCCCAAGACCTGAAAAAACTGTCTTTCTGCGGCCATAAGCCACGTCAATTGCAAAATTGGTTAACTTCTCTTCCGGTCACCAAAACCAAAGATATTATTGTTGTGCTCTATAAACTACTACCCGAGTTAAATCACCTTGATGTCAACGGCAGCCAGCGCCTGGAACTGCTTGGCCTGGTTCGACCCATCACCAACCAAAGTATAAATAACCTCGCCGATGAGTTCTTGAAACACCCTCTATGCTTAACAGAATCCTTGATGAAGATGGCAACCATTGCGCAAGCCCTACAGCGCCACCTTTGCAATGGCTACTTATTGTGTATTCGACAATTATTGAACAATGGCTCATTATCCAGCGCCCATAAAAAAGAGTTGGAACTCGCGCTTTACTACGCTATTCATGGACTCGGCCAGCTACTTTACCGCAGTTACCAGCTCTATATACCCCGACCACCCATGCTGTGGCAAAAACTCAACTTGCTCTATCAGTTAGCAAAAGCACAAGGCTGCGAAAGGCGCCCCATTGCTGATAGCTTATTGGAAACCCGAAAGGGCTTGTCCTCTGAGCAGGCATACACGCGCAGCATTACCTTGGCATGCAGCAATACCAACCAGCTAAGGCCTGTGGATACCTTGCACTTGTTCCGTGGCTTGGAACAGTGGTGTTCCATGGTAAAACTATCGCCAGCGCAAAGTGATCAACAAACCGTATATTGGATTGACACGGCCAGTGACGACGGCCCCATGTACAAGTCGCGCTTTGAAAAACCGACACAATCAACTTTAGCAATCAATTTGAAGCACCTTACCGACCTTATCCATACTCACCGATCACACGATGATAACAGTAAGATCAGTGAAATACCTTTGTCCTTCAGGCAGTCACTATTCGTGCATTTAGCCAATTGCTGGCAAAATAAGCATGAACGCAAATACAGCCGGGAAGCCACCAGCACCGAACTGGAAGTGTGTATAGGACTCAAAGCCGCACACCAGCAACTCTTGGGCAATACCTCGTTTAATGACTTTCTGCAGCAAGACTCCTCAGAAGAAATTCATATGGACTTCACTGCCAATATGGCGGCTCCAGCGACCTATAGCAGTGCCCCCGCTGAAGAAGGGCAAACATCAATCGCCTTGGCAACAGATAGTAGTGACGGCGGCTACTGCCTTCGATGGTCGAAGGACGTACCTAAAAAAATCAAAACCGGCGAAGTGATTTTACTGCGCAAACCCGGGGAAACCCATTGGCGGGCGGGAACCATACGCTGGTCGCAACGGCTTAACCGCAATACTTATATTGGTATTCAGGTATTGGCTGAGTATGCAGAAGCCTCTGCCGCAAGTGCTAAATTGGATAATGGCTTAACCACACCGTTTTTTCGTACAGTACTCTTAAAAGACAGTCCCTCAGGCGAAGGTATTGGCTTATTAACGCCGACCATCCCCTTTGCACCCAGGCAAAATATTGAATTACAGTTGGAACAACACAGCCACCAGGCACAGCTGGTACAACTGCTGCTGAGTTCTGGGATCATCAGCCACTACAGCTACCGCAATACACAGTAGCAGGATGTAATGTGACATACTTCATAAAACCAATGTCCATAAATACTCACACTAGCCTGAAAAACCATGATCAGGTTATGATTAACTATTATACAAGCTAACGTAATTCCAATGAACGCTGCCGTAGTTCCATTTCGCTTACTCATCATTAATGACTCTCAGGATGAAGCTCAACGCCTGACCAGCATGTTCCAAAATGCGGGCAGGCCCTGCCGTGCTCAACATATCAGTCACGAAGAAGCTTTCGTCAAGATTATTGAAGAACAGGGCTGGGACTTAGTCATCGCCCATAGCGACGCCACCTCGCTGACACCTGCGGTGGCGATCCGCACCATTCGTCAATACAATCATGATTTACCGGTCATTCTCCTTATCGATGATGACAGCCAGCGCACTGTCATCGATGGAATGAAATTAGGCGCATGCGACGTAATCAAACTCGACGATGACCAGCATTTACTGTTGGTTGTCAATCGGGAGCTGGAAAACCGACAGCAGCGCAAAAATACACGTTTAGCTGAGCGCAAGGTCAGAGAAATGGAGCAGCGCAATCACCAGCTATTAGATAGCTCTAAAAATGGTATTGCCCTGATTCAAGACGGCATGTACAACTATACCAATGATTCTTTTGCCCAAATGTGCGGATACAGCAATGGTGATGAAATTAACTACCTGCCCGTGATGGACATGATTCATGACGAAGACAAAGATAAACTCAAATCCACACTAAAGAATTTTTTACTGCAAAACGATGCTGAAAAAAACAATCACGTTTCTTTTAAGGTGCGCACAGCCGAAGGGGGCTATAAAAACATAGAAGGCGAGCTTAGCCTGGGCAACTTTGAGGAAGAGCCCTGTATAGAACTCATCTTAAAAGCCAGTCTATCAAATAACGAAACACTGGCAGCCGAGATAGAGTCGCTAAAATTCATTGACGATGTTACCGGACTCAGCAACCGGGCTCGCTTCACTAAACAACTGGATCACGTTATACAGCAAGCCTCTTCCGACGAAAGCTCACACGGCTTACTCTATATTGATATTGATCAGTTTGAAAGCGCCGTGACGGCATCGGTTGGCATTGATGGTGGGGACGAGGTATTGTGCACAATCGCCGATTTTTTACGAGACCATAGTCAGACCGATGACTTCTTGGCCCGCACGGGTGATCATGCTTTTGCCATGATTACCCACGAAAGCAATATCGAAAAATTATTGAACACAGCCAATGTTCTCTGCGATCAAATTCGTGAGCACTTCTTTGAAATAAAAAATAAAACTGTTCGCCTTACGATTAGCATTGGTATTACCAGCATTAACGAAACCACCATCGACAATCGGGATGCACTCAACCAAGTCAATAAAGCCATTAAGGTATTGAGAGCGCAAAAAAATGGCATTGTGGGCGATGGCAGCAATATGTATCAAGCCAAAAATAGTGAGGAAACCGTACTCGGTAGCGTGCTGCAAAAAGCACTTAGCGACAATCGCTTTAAACTCCTGTTTCAGCCCGTCGTCAGCTTACGCGGAGATGAAGTAGAGCGCTACGAAGTGCTGCTGCGCATGGTTTCAGAATCTGGAGAAGATGTATCCCCAACACATTTTCTGCAAACCGCAGAAAGCATGAAGGTCAACACCAAAATTGATCGCTGGGTACTACTGGAAGCCATTAAACATTTGGGCAATCATAATAAAAAAGCGGGACACGCTCAGCTTCAGGTCAATATCAGCCACTATACATTGTGTGACGCCTCGGTTTTACCCTGGTTAAAAGTGGCTTTTAGTGCGGCTAAAGTCGATCCGTCCTGCATAATACTGCAAGCTCCCGAAACTGAGGTTTCACAGCACCTAACCGCCGCCAAAAGCTTTATCGAAGAAGCCAACTCCATGGGAATAGAGTTTTGCATTACCCATTTTGGTTGTGCTCTTGAACCTCTATCGCTGATTGAACATATCGATGCAAAGCATATAAAAGTAGACAACTCCTTCTCTGTAGAAATTCAGGAAAACCCAAATAATACAGAGGGTTTTGAGCAGTTAGTGTCTGCGCTAAGCAGTCGAGATAAAACGATTATTGTGCCCATGGTAGAGAATGCAAGCATTCTTTCTACTTTATGGAAATTAGGTGTTCACTGTATTCAGGGCAATTATCTCCAACCACCCGGCGTGAATATGGATTACGAATTTGGGGTTGAAAACGCAGGCTAAGGCCAAAACAGCTAAGCCCAAAACAGCTAAGCCCAAAACAGCTAAGGCGAATTTAAGCAAGCCATATCCCTATCACTCAAGCCCATTAAATACAAAATAGCGTCCAAGCCCAATTGGCTAATGGATTGTTCAGCCGATGTTTTGACTAAAGGTTTGGCTCTAAATGCAATACCCAGCCCCGCAAGGCTTAACATTGGCAAATCGTTAGCGCCATCACCAACGGCAACCACCTGCTGAAGGCTGATCTTTTCTCGTGCAGCCAGCTCCTGCAATAGCGCCGCTTTGCGTTCGCCATTAACCACGTTACCAACAACCTTACCCGTTAGCTGTCCTTGTTCGATATCCAAGGTATTCGCATAAATATAGTTAATCCCCAATTTAGCTTGAAGGTATCGGGCAAAATAATCAAAGCCACCGGATAGAATCGCGGTTTTATAACCCAGGTGGTTTAACACCTTAAAAAGATGTTCCACACCCTCGGTTAAGGGCAATCTTGCTGCGACGGCTGCCAACACTGATGCATCCAAGCCTTTCAACAAGGCCATTCGCTGAGAAAAACTTTGATTAAAGTCGATTTCGCCCGACATAGCCGCTTCAGTAATCGCAGCCACCTGCTCACCAACCCCGGCTTCCAGGGCTAACTCATTAATCACTTCTGTTTCAATAAGCGTGGAATCCATATCAAAACAAACCAGTCGGCGATTACGCCGAAAAATAGACTCCTCTTGAACGGCAATATCAATATCATGCTCTGCGGTCAGCGCCATAAACGCGCGGCGAAGAGCTGCGATATCCCCGGGCCTGCCCTGCGCTGAAAATTCTATAGATGATTTTGTTTGACGAGAAGTGGCGGCAAGACCAATGGGGCCAGAGAGCCGCTTAATATAGTCAACATTGAGCCCATGAGCAAAAGCCACCTGCATTAGGGCCGCAATGTGGGTTGCGTTCACCTGCCTGGCTAACAAGGTCACAATATGACGAGGCTTATCCTGCTGTGCGGCCCACTGGGTATAGCTCTTAAGAGGAATAGACTCAAACACTACCCGGTTATCCAAGGCATGCAGGGCGACACTGATTTCATTTTTCAGAGCATCCAAATTCGTACTGGGAGCAAGCGAAATTAGCATTCCCAGGTTTAAATAACTATGGATCACAGCCTGACCAATATCCAAGACTGACGCAGAATATTGCGACAGAATATCTGCCACCGTGGATGTAATGCCCGGTTGATCAACACCGACTATACTCAACATCATAATACGGCTTGGTGATGTATCAGTAGTCGATGTACGGTTGGAGGCATGCATAAAACAATATAGACATCTTAAATAGTGAAAGGCGCGCTATTATAGCGATAATGATTACGCTAAAATAGCCGGCAAAGGAGATAAATAAAAATGTTCGTGTCTATTCATAAGCTGCGCCAAATATATGCTGGCCGGAGAATGCCAGAGTGGCTGCCAAAACGACCTAAAAATAAAGCCATAGTTCTCAGCCTAATCGCCAGCCTGTGCTTATTCATCATAGCCTTGTTGCTATTTATTCGCACTTATGATCACTCCTATCGCCTATCCATAAACAGCTATGGAGAGACTATTGGCAAACTTGCGCAAAGGCAGTTAGCACTCCCACTACAAGAGGGAAATCTTATCTCCCTACAGTCGCAGTTAAATTCACTACTGGAATATGAGCGTGTAATCAGCGTCGTTATTTATGATATTGACAACAACAACATTGTACAAGCGGGCATAAATATCATTGATCAGGATAGAGGGTTTGAAATTTTCCATACACCTATCACACTCGACAGCAATCTACTTGGCTCTCTTAAGCTCTCTCTAGACACGGGCAATGACCAAAACCCATTACTGCTTATCGCTAGTTTATTTATACTCGGCTTTTCAGTGGTCAGCTTTTCAGTGATTAGCCTTGCCTTCATCAAACATTTAGACACAAACCAATTAACAGAGGCAGTTAAAGCTGAGACAGTTGTTGATAAACAACAGAAAAACAAACAGTCAATAGCCTCAGTAAAAACGCATCGAACTCTACTTATATTACACATCAACAACACACACAAACTCTATCAACAACTCAATAGAGATGTTAAGCAAGATCAAATTCAGCGACTACACGATGGCATTAAACAAGCCTGCATACTGTATTCGGGGCAACAAGTGTCCTTGAGTCCTGACACCATCACACTTGACTTTAGTGATCTTGACGAAACCTGCTCTCGCTTTAACGCTATTTGTTGTGCCTACTTACTTCAAAAAGCCTGCAGGCGCGACAAGTGGCTACTATCATTTTCATGCATTGTCACTGATGAACACTGGGCATTTAGCGATGCAGAAGCATTTTTCCACATTAAACAACTATGCTCGGTATCGGCAAGCAAGTTAACGACTCTCGCTCGCATAGAATTACTTCGCAATGACAAACTCCAAGAGAGAATCAATATTGATACCCAAAGCAGTACTGAGGGCTATATATTTATACAATCCCTTTCGGAAAATTACCAAAATCTTATTGATAATCAGCTCTCGCAGCTTGCAAGCACCACCTATTAACGGAGCACTTGAAAAGAATATATACTACGCTCTGATTAGAAAAAAACGGAAAGAACGCGCCATATAGTTAAAACGCAATATATAAATATTTACTGGAATTTATTTTATACTTTTTGCCCATTGCTCAAATTTTTTTTTGTTAAGCGCGGGTGAAAACAAATAACCCTG
>JBCBZU010000250.1:0-4165 GCA_039815165.1 Pseudomonadota bacterium | reverse complement strand
TAAAACTTCAATAATGGCGCATTGCGACGCCGATTGCACGAGAGGTGTTCATCTCATCATCCCTGTACGCTCTACGTCGGCTCCTGCCGCCGAAGGTTTGAAATGACAGTGTATTCTTTTCTCTAAACTGGGTAGTAATTATACGTTAACTTTGAGCTACACAATTTTTTATATAACGGTCAATGGACTGACATAAAGCCTTCACTGATCCTTCATTAAAGTCCGTTGTTCTCCGGTTGCTCCACTTCCTTCATTTTCAACAAAGGCAAACAGGAGGATATCCATGATAGGTCGGCAATTGTTCACAGGTGTTTTGTGCTTACTGCCAGCATTTACAGCATTAGCGGCCCCCGAATTATATTTTTCAGAATATATAGAAGGTTCCAGCAATAATAAGGCGCTGGAAATTGCCAACACCACGGGCAGTGATGTTGATTTAAGTGCCTATGAAGTACAAATGTATTTTAATGGTAGCACTACCGCAGCGTTAAACATCGCGCTAACAGGCACTGTTGAAAACAATAATGTATTTGTATTAGCCAATAGCAATGCCAGTGCAGATATTTTAATGGTGACAGACCAGACCAACGGCGGCAGTTGGTTTAATGGTGACGATGCCATTGTGCTGTTAAACGGTGGCATTATTGCCGACTCTATTGGCCAAATTGGTGTTGACCCCGGTTCTGAATGGGGCGCAGACGACATCTCCACTCAGAACAATTCGCTACGCCGTATTGAGCCTGTTGTTGAAGGTGATACAGATGCTGGTGATGTATTTGATCCTGCCTTTGAGTGGAGCGGCTTCCCCCAGGACAGTTTTGAAGACCTGGGCATGTTTGTTGGTGGCGGTGGTAATAATGGCGGCGGTGGTAATAATGATGGCGGCAGTCCATCGACGGTTGTTATTAATGAGATCGATGTTGATAACCCCGGTACGGATAATGTGGAATTTATTGAGCTCTACGATGGAGGTCAGGGTAACACCCCATTGAACGGTCTCGTTGTGGTGCTATTCAATGGTAGTAATGATGCCAGTTATAAGGCGATAGACCTGGATGGTTTAACAACGAATAGCAATGGCTACCTGGTGATTGGTAGCACAGCAGTCGCCAATGTCGATATCGTCGACTTTACCACTAATGCTTTGCAAAATGGCGCAGATGCAGTCGCACTGATCCAAGCTGATGCCGCTGATTTCCCCAACGCTACCCCGGTGAGCAGAAATAATATTATCGATGTGCTGGTCTACGATACTGACGATAGTGATGATACCGGCCTGCTGAGCGGTCTTGATGCTGTCGAGCAAATCAACGAAGGTGGCGAGGGCGATAAAGATAATCACTCTATTCAACGCTGTGAATCTGGCTTTACTCAAACAATACCAACGCCGGGCAGTGTAAACGCCTGTACTATTGAGTCGCCTCCGCTGGCGATTGGTCAATGCGGTGATCCTGCTACTTTTATTCATGTTATTCAAGGTGATGGCGGACAAAGTCCGCTTGTTGGTCAAGTTGTTGAACTTGAAGCGCTTGTTGTAGGGGACTTCCAGGGGCCCAATCAATTAGACGGCTTCTACCTACAGGAAGACGCGGCTGATCAGGACGATTCTTCTTCTACCTCGGAAGGTATATTTATTTTTGCCAGCACCGCCCTTGCGGATGTTTCGGTGGGTGATAAAGTCCGCATTGTCGGTAGCGTTAGCGAGTTTTTCGGCTTAACCCAAGTGAACAATGTCAGTGCGCTGCTTGTGTGCGATACGGGCAACAGTATGGTGCCAACGGCAATTGAATTCCCCGTAAACAACGCCAATAGCCTAGAGGCCCTTGAGGGCATGTTAATTACTATTCCACAAACAATGGTTGCGACAGGAAATGTTAATTTGGGGCGTTTTCATGAAGTGGTGTTGGCTTCTGAACGACTGTTTCAACCGACTCAATTACTAAGACCTGGTGCGAATGCTTTAGCGCAGCAAGCAGCAAACGATCTTAAACGTATTATTTTGGATGACGGCAGTACTCAACAAAATCCAGAGCGGGTATCCTACCCTGCGCCTGCGCTGAATGCGTTTAATACCTTGCGTAGTGGCGATACAGTCGCAAACGTCACTGGAGTTATGAGCTATGGCTTTGGCGCCTATCGTATTCAACCCACTAAAAGGCCTGATTTTGTCGCCGCGAATCAACGCAGCAATGAACCGGAATTATCCGCTCACGGTAATTTAAGTATCGCATCATTCAATGTGCTTAATTACTTTAATGGCGATGGTTTAGGCGGCGGCTACCCTAACGCTCGGGGTGCCGATAAGCTCGCAGAGTTTGAACGTCAGCGCACTAAAATTATTAATGCCTTGCTCGCCATTGATGCGGACATTGTCGGTCTAATTGAAATAGAGAATGATGGCTTTGGTCCTGAAAGCGCAATTCAAGATCTGGTTAACGGTCTGAATGAGGCGGGCGAACATTATGGTTTTATTGATCCAGGTCTTGCACAAATAGGTAGCGATGTAATTACAGTAGGCTTTATTTACAAGGCTGATCGCGTAGAACCCGTCAATGCCGCCGCTATTCTGGACAGCCGTGTCGATCCACGATTTATCGATTCCAAAAACCGACCAGCGCTTGCCCAGACCTTTAAAGCAATTAATAGTCAAGGTGTCATTACGGTGGCGATTAATCACTTTAAGTCAAAAGGCTCTGCCTGTGATGATGTGGGTGATATTAAGCAAAATGATGGTCAGGGCAACTGTAATGGTACCCGTACTCTTGCCGCAGAAGCACTGGCGGATTGGTTGGCAACAGACCCTACGGTGAGTGGCGATACAGACATTATGATTTTGGGTGACCTTAACGCTTATGCAAAAGAAGATCCTATCGCTGCGCTAATTGAAGCAGGCTATAGCGACATTACGGCAGATCTTTTAGGGCTTAAGGCTTACTCTTTTACTTTTGATAACCAATTTGCTTATCTTGACTACGCCATGGCAAACGGGTCTCTTAAGTCTCAAGTTGTTGACCTAACACAGTGGCACATTAACGCCGATGAACCGCGCGCATTGGATTACAATCAAGAGCTGAAAACAGCGCAGCAAATTATCGATTGGTACAGCGCTAAACCCTACCGCGCCTCTGATCATGATCCAGTGATTGTGCGCTTGAATCTATTGTCTGATTTGCCGGGAGATTTTAATCGCAATGGCAAATTAGATGGTAAAGATTTATACAAGCTACTTAGCGCATTAATAAAAAGGTACAGACCCGAGCCTGCTGCTAGCTTTGATTTAAATAGCGATGGTCGATTAAATCGCCGCGATTACAGCGTCTGGATAAAACTTTGGTGGGCATCACGCGCCAGGTAATCAAGCTCAAATATTGCTTTAAATCTGGGTTTCTGAGTTGAAAGCACTGTATATTGTGCTACTGGTTCCCAACTGAGAGAATCAGGTTAAACGGAGTTTTTTAAATCAATATACAGTGTGCTTATTAGCGCGAACTATTTCGCCTAATCCTCAACTTTACTGTTTTAGTTGGGAATAGGCGAGGCGATATTAGAGCTGTCAGCAATAAAGCTGGCCGCCGGATGTTTTGAAAGCTGTGATTCAACTTTGTTGAATTGACTACGTTTTACATCGATCACCACAATCACTTCACCATTGTCCAAGTGGTCGTCAAATACGCCTTTAAAATATTCATCGAAGGATTTACAGGCGATAAACGCTATAAATTTTGCGATAGCAAAGATAGCGCAACAAGCGATGGCAAGAAAGAATATATTTTTGCCAATTGCATCTATTGCAAAACCAATGCTGGAACCAAACAAAACGACGGCCAATAACGCGAAAAAGTTAGCGCGTTTTTTAGCCGCTAGAATTTCAGTATTCTCCAAACTTTTTCCGCCGTGAAGGTGGTGGGTATTAATGCCATTTTCATCGCGGGAGAGTACAAAGAAGTGATGATCATCAATACCCAGTGAATGCACCTCATCTGATATTGCTTCTGCGTCATCTAAATTATTTGTGGCATAGTATAAACGTTTCATTTCGTGCGCTGGAAGAGAGGCTAGGGACATCTGAAGATGAGCGCGCCGATGAGAAGGAGGGTCTGGAGACGCGCATCCGCGATCTCGAACGAAAACTTGGCAACTTTGACGGGCGGATGATCGCTTTTGG
>JBCBZU010000280.1:0-3744 GCA_039815165.1 Pseudomonadota bacterium | reverse complement strand
TTTTATTCCTGTTTTTATTTATAGACTGCTTAAAAATTGAGTTGTTACCCGTATCTGGCGAGTGTCTTTATGAAAAGCGCATGAAAAGCGCATATAAAGAGAGGTGCCCCATGTTTATTGGTGCTTGTCCGACCCTGAGTGTGTTTGTGAATAA
Organism: Pseudomonadota bacterium; assembly: GCA_039815165.1. Classification (GTDB taxonomy): domain Bacteria; phylum Pseudomonadota; class Gammaproteobacteria; order Pseudomonadales; family Cellvibrionaceae; genus CANLBN01. The sequence continues at coordinate 3,590 of JBCBZU010000280.1, read as the reverse complement.
GCCATATTATCGACACTGGCAATATGTAAAGTCGATGTAGGGAAAGCGCACTCAGCGTCATTGGATTCGATAATAGTAATAATCTTTAGTAGCACATCCTGTTTAATGCTGTGAAACTCTATCCAGTTGGTTGTTTTAGTAAAAGTATAAATAAAAAAGTCTAATGAAGAAGGGGCAAATTGATTAAAATTTACAATCAAGGTCTGCGCGTGGTCAATGTCGGCATGAGTTTGCAACATCGCTTTGACTTGATCAATAATCGTCGACATTTTGCCTGCATCTTCATAGCGAATACCGATAGTTTCTTTAATGCGCCGATTTGACATGCGCGATGGATTTTCTAAAGAGATTTGCGTGAAGGTTGCATTGGGTACATAAAGCGGTCGCTTATCGAATGTACGAATTCGAGTGAGTCGCCAACCAATATCTTCTACAGTTCCCTCAATTTCTTTATCTGGCGAGCGCACCCAATCCCCTACCGTAAACGGCCTGTCGAGATAAATAGTCAAGCCACCAAAAAAGTTAGCCAATAAATCCTTTGCCGCAAACCCAACCGCCAGACCACCTATGCCACCAAAGGCTAGAATACCTGAAACACTATAGCCCATATTTTGCATAATAATCAGTAACGCGGTAATAATAATAGATGCTCTTAATAATTTACCAACCGCTCTGGCTGTGGTTTCATCCATGGGTTTTGATTGATAACGCGGGTTGGTAAAATTGTTTTCCCAGGCTCTAGCCAAGCGTACTAAAAACCAACTGATCAATAAAATTAAACCAACCTGTCTAATTGTAGAGGTTGTCTCAATAATATTTGCTGCGGTCGATATCGCCACTAAATCGGCAGCCAGTGTTAAACCAAATAACCAAATTAGCCAGCGACTGGGTGGGCGCAACGCATTGACCAGGCCATCATCCCATAGGTTTTTTGTCAGCAAGGTTTTTTGCTCCAGTATTTTCAAAAAGTAACGAGCAGCGGTTGCTAACATTAGGGTAAAGAAAACCACTAAAAAAACATAAATAACCCACAACTGTTCGTGACCGAACCATGCAAACAGTGGATGGGAGGCTAATTCCGAATGAAGGGTATCGAACATAATTTTATTTAAACAGAGTAATTGTAGTAAGTCAGTGTAGTAATAGAAAAGATAAAAGAAATTAGTGTTTGTCTATAAACGACCATAGCGTACAGAGGGCGGGCACTAATGGTTAATTACTTGCAACAGTTGCTTTGCAAGCTGCCAGCGAGAATGAGCGGACAACTGTGCCCAAGAAATCTGCGCTCTCGCCCTCATCTTGCGCAAGCGCTCGACGGACTGATCATTCATACTGATTGATAAACCGTTTAACACTTCAACAACTGCCGGGCGATTATTGCAAATTAATACCATATCACAACCGGCTGAAATTGCGAGTTCAGTTCTTTCAATATAACTGCCGCCAAGGGCTGCTGCTTCCATACTGAGGTCATCGCTAAAGATAACACCTTTAAAATTCAGCTGTTCGCGCAAAATGGTTTGTAACCAATAGCGTGAAAATCCTACCGGGTATTTATCATCAAGCTCAGTAAAAAGAATGTGCGCCGGCATCAGCGCGTCCACTTGATTTATGCGTTCGACAAAGGGGATTAGGTCGTGACTTTCAATGGCTGCATAAGCGCGCTTGTCTATCGGGAGTGTCTTATGGCTGTCGGTGGCAACGCTGCCATGACCGGGAAAATGCTTTGCTGTAGTGGCCATACCCGCATCGTGCATACCTTTGATCCAGGCATCGCCAAGCAGGCTGACTTCAGCCGGATCAGGGGAAAACGAGCGGTCGGCAATAACCTTACACTGCTTGTCATCGACATCGAGTACGGGCGCAAAACTAAAATCGATACCCACCGCCAATAATTCAGAAGCCATCAGCCAGGCTGCATCTTTGACCATGGCTAATGTGGGTTCGGGGTTTTTACGGTACAGGGGCAAAAAGCGCTGCATTGCCGGTATTCGGGTAAAGCCCTCTTTAAAACGCTGCACTCTGCCGCCTTCCTGGTCTACCGCCAGCAGAATATCAGGGCGAATAGTGCGGATTTCTTGGCTCAGTTGCTGGATTTGTTCTACAGAATCATAGTTTCGCGAAAAATAAATAACGCCGCCCACTAAAGGATGTTGCAGCAGCCGCTTATCCTCTTGGCTTAAAGACCGTGACTCCAGATCAATCATGAGTGGACCAATAGACATGTTAAGACCTTAAAAATCAATCACTTGTGAAAAACCATGGCAACATACGTGCGCAGGGCTATCAGTGTCAAGCCTTGTTCTATATTTTGCGACTTTTATCACTACTGCTATTGCTACTGCCTGATAAACACTCTCGACAAGGCTTGCGCTCAACATTAAAGAACAGTTGCAATCGGCTAAGGAATACTGTATAAATTTGCAGTAACTGTATAAAAAAACAGTTTCGCTATCCATGTATCCCCAGATGAAAAATGATAAATGAGTGATAAATGAGTGATAAGCGAAAAAATAACAGCCACAAATGAGGATAATTCGGTGATTAAGCTAACGTCTCGACAACAACAAGTATTGCAGCTCATCAAGGACCATATTGGTGAGACTGGCTACCCGCCTACTCGCGCAGATATTGCCAAGCAACTCGGTTTTAAATCCGCTAATGCCGCAGAGGAACACCTGCGAGCCCTGGCTAAAAAAGGCGTGATTGAAATTGTTCCCGGTGCCTCGCGCGGCATACGCCTGCCAGAATTGGAGCGAACAGGCATCCCCATTGTTGGCCGTGTCGCTGCTGGTAGTCCTATATTGGCACAAGAGCATATTGACGATCACTGCGAACTTAAGCCAGAATTTTTCTCGCCCGCGGCTGACTATTTTTTGCGCGTGCACGGTGACAGCATGATTGATGTGGGCATCTTTGATGGCGATCTACTGGCGGTTCACAAAACGGATCAAGTGCGCAACGGACAAATCGTTGTGGCCCGTATCGGCGAAGAAGTCACGGTCAAACGCTTCAAAAAGCAAAGCAATAGCGCCATTGTACAGTTGATCGCTGAGAACCCTGACTATGAGCCGATTGAAGTCGACCTAAGGGATGAAGCCTTTTCAATTGAAGGTTTAAGTGTTGGTATTTTGAGACAGTACTGAGAACAAAAAACTGACTGTTCAAAAGTTCAATTCTATAGCGCGTAATAATGTCAACACGCAGGCGCTTACCCAGGTGTTTATTCCTAAAATCTACAATCGTAAGGCTACTATTATGTCGCTGGTGGCTTCTTTCAGCCAACAGAATAGCAGGCGATGGGTGACTTGGATTACTCAGCAAGCACCCAATAAGCAGCAGTTACAAGTAATAGGCGCCGCCATCTCCCGTATTCGCGTTATTCGTGTTAAACCAACAGAGGATTATCGATGGATCATATGGCAGGCATTGAATGCGGGCAATAGTCACACTGTTGTTGCGGAGAGTGCCAAACTCAGCCACGGCGAACTGTCGAAAATGGAATTAGCCGCCAGTAAAGGTCAGTGCCAAGCGTTGTTTCTTGCTCTGTAGGCCGTTATTTATGATTAAAAGGATTTTTTGTTTATCAC
>JBCBZU010000189.1:0-5054 GCA_039815165.1 Pseudomonadota bacterium | reverse complement strand
TTGCATTTGATTTTTTTTCTACATAAGATTTGACAATTATTTCAGTTCCGAGCCCAGCTGAGTTAAGGTAATCAAGTTTAATGCTCTTTACTACAAATGCTTTATCATGGTTTCTGAGCTCCTTCTGTGAAACTCCTACTTTTGATAAAAAATTAGATCTAGCTCTCTCAAAAAATTTTAAATAATTTGCGTGATATACAACTCCTTGAAAGTCTGTGTCCTCTATAAAAATTTTTTGTTTAAGACTCTGCATGCGATCTAATGCAAAGAAAAAATTCTTTATCGTACTAGCCAGTTTAGAGAAAAGTATACTCTATCATTTCAAACCTTCGCAGACAGGAGCCGACGTAGAGCGTAACAGAACGTATTGAAATGTTGTTTTAAATGACAGCCTATTGTTTTCAAGTGCTTCGTTATTAAACGCACTGAATGCTAACGAATTTTAAAGTGTAATGCAATTACTATACTTAATGCTGCAAATGACGATGATTTTCGCGAAACCGGGTAGTAAGTCATCAGATTTTTTGACCGCTTATGAGTCACGATCATGGAATCTGCGCTGTTTTAAATTTTTCCACGCCCTTGTTCGAATCTGTATATATTGAGTTGAGCATATTCTTGCAGAGCTTGGCTCGTTTCGTGAAAAGCTCTCAAAGTATCTGCAGGATACTCAGCTCTTCGTTAAGACTTTTTATAAAGCTACATAAAGATACACCAGGGCTCCACATGGAGCCCTGATGGTATTTTTTAAGAGCCAATAATACCGCCGTCCTTGCGGCGAATAACCAAGGTGCAGTCACGGGGAATGGTGACGCCGTCTCTGGGCGCAGGGAAGTTGGTTTCTTCCGGGCTGCCATTGCCTGGGTGCTGAATATTGATAAAAGCGGTGCGATAGTCCGGTGTGACGGTAAAGCCGGTAATCTCATCACTGGCGACTCCAGTCAGCAGGCGCTTGGGCTGTGGATTGCGCTGGGTGGTATCGAATACCACGAGCTGGTCTTCCAGGCCATCTGGCTGGCCGCCATCGGTACCGATAAACAGGCGGCCAAATGGGTCCGCCCAGGCCGCATCGGGATCAGTGAATACCCCTTCCGTACCTTGAGTCGATGAGGCGAGGATAAAAATTTCCCACTCGAAGAAGGTACTGAGGTGATCACATTTCGTTCGAATAATATGGCCATCATTATTGGGTGCTTCCGGGTTGGCCGCATTGGCTTGTTCACGACGGGAGTTATTGGTTAATGTCCAGTAGACTTCGCCGTCTTTACCAATGGTGGTCCACTCTGGGCGATCCGTTGGTGTTGCACCCAGCAGGTCAGCAGCAATACGGGTGTAAATTAACAGTTCAGCCTGGTCGCTAAAGCGGCCGGCAAGAATGGGGTTGTTAATGCTTAGCTCTAACCATTCACCGCTGCCGTTATCGTCAAAGCGCGCGACAAAGAGTTTGCCCTCATCGAGGGGGCTTTTACCTTGGGCAATGGCCTCTTCCCAGGGGTAATCAGAGACATATTTATAGCAGTAGTCAAAGCGTTGGTCATCACCCATATAGGCGGCAATTTGACCGGTATAAGTTTCAGCAATGGCAATGGCTTCGTGTTTAAAGCGGCCAAGGGCCGTGCGCTTAACGGGTTTTTGGGTGCTGTCAAAGGGGTCAATCTCAACCACCCAGCCAAAGCGGTTATTCTCGTTTAAATAATCCGTATCGGATAAATCAAAACGCTTGTCGAATTCAAACCAGTTGTAACCAAAACCCACGGAGGTAAAACCGTAACGAGCCAATTCTTCAGAGAGATTATTATCAAACTGCTCACCTGCGGATGAACCAAAATAACCGTTGAAGTTCTCTTCACAGGTCAGGTAAGTACCCCAGGGCGTTGGGCCAGAACCACAGTTGTTAACCGTGCCCAGAGGGATATTGCCGTTGGGGTTTTGCAGCAAGTCAGATGTGGCGGCCGGGCCACTGAAGGCAACAGGGGTGTTGACGGTAATGCGGCGGCTGTTTTTACTTTTCACCACTCGCCACTGGCCTCTGCGATTCTTGCTGATTTTCACTACAGAGACGCCGTGCACATTTTGCGATAGGCGCACGTCTTCCAGGCTTTCGGGTGCGTCTTTACCTAAAACATGGCTGTTGCGGCCAAACTCATGGTTGATACACAACATGCCTTTTCCAGAATCGAGTTCATAGCCATGGCGACGGTATGTATAAAAATCTTTATCCTGGGGGAAGAACCACATACCGTCGTGACCGATACCAATTTGTTTGGAGGCCTGCTCCGCTGTTGGGCGGGTATTGGGATCGCCATCATATTCGAGACTTGCATCTGGCTCGATGGGCGTACCCCAGGGAATAAGTACCTGGTATTCGTATTCGTCTGCAATGCTGGGGATGCTGTTGTCGACACTGGCTTTAGCAATGCTAAGGGGTTCGAAGCGCACTAGACCGCGCCTGCGTTTTTTTGTCCACTTTTTCCACTTGTCTTTAGGGTGTTGGTGGTGGGCCAGGGCTTGTGGTGCTAAAAAGCCAGTTGCCGCCATCGCCAGGCTACCCTGGACTACAGTACGGCGGCTAATAGCGGCTGCAAGCACCTCTTGAAATGGCTTGTTTGCCGATGTGTTGCTGGGAATATTTTCTGAATCTTCTAATGCGTGTTGAGTACTCTTATTGTGGGACATACGATTCTCCAGTGCCTACAAGTTATCATAACGATGGGTATGGTTAATCTTGATGTTGCTAAGTGATAAAACAATAAAATCACTTGAGCCGGGGCTAATGTAAGAGGGTTGTATGACAGTTATATTTAATTTTTATGAAGAGTATTGGTGTGAATCTTTACAGTGAACGCGTGCACTAGAGATGACTTGTGCCTATCTAAAAGATAAGAAAAGATAATATAAGAAGAGAAAATAGACTTGACATTAAGCGGCGCAAGATTCAATGACAATCAGCAGTCACTTGGCGGGCGCTCGCCCGGAAACGACGCGGCTAAAGGGGCAAGTCTCCCCGTGGACGCTGGTGATTTTTTAGTTGGGCTCCGGCTGGCTTTTGGAAGCGCTACCCTAAACCGCTAACAGGCGGTCATATTTTTTACTTAAAAATTCGTAGAATTGCTCGCGTATACGATTGATGTCTCGCTTCATGACCAAGATATCGTCTTCGGTAATATCGGTTCTGCCGACATAAACCTGGCGTCTGAAATGGGCAATTTTTGATCCGTAGAGGCGTAAATTCTTTTCCAGGGCTTTTTCACCCAGCATAAGCAGCTTGGATTCAGCATCAGAGAGTTTTTTAAATTCATCCGCCAGGGTTCCACTGACAATATCCAGTTCTTGCTTGCGGGCAACAGGCCAGCGCTGGCCAAAGCGTAAGGATTCAACAACAAGGGCAGAGTACTTGGAGAAGGTGTGGCTGACGTTGCCAACGTCTTCGGAGATGCTTTCCAATAAGGCCAGGCGCCGCTCTTCGGCCTTAATAGGCTTAGGTGCGCGTTTGTGAAACAGTAACATGGCGAACATCGTTGCGATTAAAATACCGATGCCGACTTTGATTGATGTATCAATTAATTGCCACAACATAGCTGAATCCATGACATACTACCTCAAATGTTGTCAGAAACTTGTCAAAAAGACCTACTTGATAGCGGTTGAGCAATTAATAGGCCAATCGACCTAAGCGGCTGTCTGAATTTATCGTTTTAAGTGAATGAAAAACTCAGTGGAAAAGCCCTGTAGAGTCCTCGGTGGGGTTTGGCTGGGCGTGAAAGCACGACTAGAAAGCGGAGTCGTAGGGTAGCGCTAAGGGGGCTGTAGTGAGCTTTGTCTGCTTACCTTTTACCCCCAAGTGCCCCTTAGCGGATTCACCCAGTGAATGAATGGCTTTACTGTTGTAAGCCCTTAAATGTAATAGAAAAGCCATTATTAACCAGCTTTCGGCTGAGGAATCCAGGGTTAACTATGAAAATTGTTGTGTATCCAGTTGAATATGAAAACCCTGAACATGGGGCTGATTTGCTGGCGCTAATGGATCATTATGCCCAAGATCCCATGGGCGGCGGCCAGGCCCTGCCAGATTCGGTCAGGCAAACACTCGTCAGTAATTTGGCGCAATTACCCCATGTCATTAGCTTTTTGGCCTATGCGGAAAATAAGGCTGTGGGCTTGGTCAATGCCTTTGAGTTGTTTTCCACCTTTGCCAATGAGCCCTTAATTAATATCCATGACATTGTGGTGCACAGCGATTACCGTGGTCAGGGCATCGCCCAGCATTTATTGGCGGTGGTTGAGGAGGTGGCCAAGGCCAGAGGTTGTTGCAAGTTAACACTGGAGGTGTTGTCGGGGAATACCAGCGCCCAGACTACCTACAAGCGCTTCGGTTTTGAAAGCTATGCCCTGGACCCAGATAAGGGTGAAGCCTGGTTTTGGCAGAAGACCTTGAATTAGTTCAGTGTCATGTTCCCCAGGCGAAAAATAAGACCCGCCCCAAGCGCAATTCAACGGAGTGTTCCCGCTTCAACGCGATGCTTATTTGTAGCCTAGCCCCCGGCTATTTTCACCTGTAAACCTTGCTTTTCAAGTAAGGCTTTAATTTTATCCCGTTGATCACTTTGGACTTCAATCACCCCATTTTTAGTGCTGCCGCCGACCCCTAAAGTCTTTTTCAGGGTTTTCGCTATCGCTTTAAGATCGACATGCTCAGGCAGACCTTTTACCAGGGTTACGCCACTGCCTTTACGGCTTTCTCGAAACAGTCGGACAATCCCGTCGCCCACAGTTGCACTCGATTGCTCGGCGGTAGTGGGTTTTATGCGGCCAGCTTCTGTGGAATAAACCAGGCGGCTATTGCCGGATGTTTTTTTCATAAGACTATTTTTAATGGATATGATGGATGACTTGCCGTCGGGATTATCCTAAAAACCGCAGTTGAACACAGAATTTGCTACTGCTTGACGAGCCCACCAACCACTTAGACCTCGAAACGATTGAATGGCTTGAAGGCTATCTCAAAGGACTGACTACACCGATGGTGATCGTTTCCCACGACCGTGAGTTTCTCG
>JBCBZU010000032.1:0-10396 GCA_039815165.1 Pseudomonadota bacterium | reverse complement strand
TTTGATCGCGCAGCTCTGGGCGCTGATAGGCAACGCCCAGCAGTTGAGGCTGGCTGGGGCCATAGATATCCGCATCCAAAATACCCACCTTGGCCCCGAGTGTTGCCAGCGCCAGGGCAAGATTCACCGTGGTTGTGGACTTGCCCACACCCCCTTTACCAGAGGCCACCGCAATCACATTAGCCACCTTGGGAATGGGTTTTTTACCCTCGATACCGGGGCTGACGGGCGCCTGCCAGGTGGTTTGTAGCTTGACGCTATCGAGCTCCGGCAGTGCCAGCAGCGCCTGTTTTAGCGCTGCCGCGAGGTTGTCCATAGCCTTATCGCCGGGATAACCCAGTGTCAGCATCAGCCCTAGCGATCCGCCTTGCAGGTCAATACCACTGACCGCCCCCAAGTCCGCTAAGGAGAGTTGGGTCAAGGGGTCAATTATTGTCTGCAAAACGGCGTCAATGGCTGGCAACATAGTCGGTATTTTTACTGTTGGTGGATTGGATACATAGCGTTGTTAGCAAGCGTCAAATCATGGACGCCTGGGGCTTGCGGTTAACCGCTTACAGTGAAAACACTATCACACTGGCCGGTGCTGTGAACGCTTGACTGTCAGCCGTTAAGCGCGGGCGATAAAGTGATCGGTAGAGCGGATATACCTAACCCAATAAACCACTCAATCCGTCAACTAAAGAATGATATAATTGCGCTGTTTTTCAAGCACTTGCCCACACCCACGACACCCACAATAGGCTAACAAGACTTTATGGCTCAACGCAACATCCTTGTTTCAAGCGCACTACCTTACGCGAACGGTTCCATCCATCTGGGGCACTTGGTGGAGTATATTCAAACCGATATTTGGGTACGTTTTCAAAAGTTACGCGGACATAACTGTACCTACGTCTGTGCCGATGATGCCCACGGTACGGCGATTATGCTAAAAGCCCAACAGAATGGCATTACTCCAGAACAGCAAATCGCCACTGTCAAAGCGGAACATGAGCAGGACTTTGCAGATTTTCAAATCGAATTTGATAACTACCACTCCACACATTCAGACGAAAATCGTGAATTATCGGCACTGATTTATCAGCGTCTGGTGGCCAATGGCCACATTGCCAAACGCACCATTACCCAAGCCTATGATGCGGAAAAAAAGTTATTTCTGGCCGATCGCTATATCAAAGGCACCTGCCCGGTGCCCTCTTGCAAAAGTGAGGATCAATACGGCGACAACTGTGAGACCTGCGGGGCAACTTATTCGCCGTTGGATTTAATTAATCCAACATCGGTTATCTCCGGCTCGACACCGATTGAAAAAGAATCAGAGCATTTCTTTTTTAAACTGCCTGAGTTTAGCGACTTTCTTAAACAGTGGACCCGCGCCGGCCACCTGCAGCCTGAAATGGCCAACAAGCTGGCCGAGTGGTTGGATGCCGGTTTACAAGAGTGGGACATCTCCCGCGACGCCCCCTACTTTGGCTTTGAAATTCCCGACCAAGCGGGTAAGTACTTCTACGTTTGGCTGGATGCACCCATTGGTTACTTTGCCAGCTTTAAACACCTGTGCGACAACACCGGACGCAATTGGCAGGATTATTTATTTGACGATGGTAAGGGTGACCCCCGCTTAAACAATGGCACCGAGCTCTATCACTTTATCGGCAAGGATATTGTCAACTTTCATGCCTTGTTCTGGCCCGCCATATTGCATTCGGCAAAATTTAGAACCCCCACGGCCGTGCATGTGCACGGTTTTTTAACCGTTAACGGCAAAAAAATGTCGAAATCCCGCGGCACCTTTATCAATGCGCGCACTTATCTTGATCACTTAAAGCCGGACTACTTACGCTACTATTTTGCCGCCAAGTTAACCAATACCGTTGACGATCTCGACTTAAATCTGGATGACTTTATTCAACGGGTTAATTCTGACCTGGTCGGCAAAGTGGTGAATATTGCCAGCCGCACCGCACGCTTTATTCAAAAACAAGGCGGCAGCCTTTCTGCCACTGTGGATGATCCAGCGCTATGGCAAACCTTTGTTGATGCCAGTGAGGCCATTGCCGCACTTTATGAGAATAGAGAATTTGCCAAGGCAATGCGCGAAATCATGGACCTGGCCGATGCCGCCAATGAATACATTGCCGCCAAACAACCCTGGGCACTGGCCAAACAACAAGGCGAGCAGCAAGCGGTGTTGGATATCTGTACCCAGGGCATTAATATGTTCAGGGTAATTATGACTTATCTTAAACCGGTACTGCCTGTATTGGTTCAACAAGCCGAAGCCTTTTTAAATGAAGAGCTGCGTTGGGACGATGAGATCACTTTCAAAAAAAATCACACCATTAAGCCCTTTAAACCCCTATTAAACCGCGTGGAGAAAGAGCAAGTGGATGCAATAGTAGAAGCCAGTAAAGCCGCTTTAAAAGAACTTAAACCCACAAGTGTTACCGAAGCCCCACAGCCAAAAACACTGGGCCCCAACAACGAAGCACTGGTCGATCAAATAGACTTTAACACCTTTGCGCAGGTGGACTTGCGCGTAGCAAAAATTGTAAAGGCCAGTCATGTAGAGGGTGCCGATAAATTATTGCAGCTGACCCTGGATATTGGCGGCGAGACCCGCAATGTCTTCTCAGGAATTAAAAGTGCCTACCAGCCAGAGGATTTAGAAGGCAAGCTGACGATTATGGTCGCCAATCTGGCGCCCCGTAAAATGAAGTTTGGTATCTCAGAAGGCATGGTCCTGGCCGCGGGCGCAGGCGACAAAGACATTTATTTGCTCGAACCCAATGCAGGGGCACAACCCGGCATGAGGGTGATGTAGCCGCTGCAAGCTAAATAAGGCTTGAACCTAAAAAATGACTGAATTTATTTTAATCCTCCTCAGCACAATCCTGGTGAACAACTTTGTGTTGGTTCAGTTTCTGGGGTTGTGCCCTTTTATGGGGGTATCGAATAAATTAGAAACCGCTATTGGTATGGCAAGTGCCACCACCTTTGTATTGACGCTGGCATCTATCAGCAGCTACTTGGTACATAACTATATTCTTGAACCGCTATCCCTCACTTACCTAAAAACCATTTCGTTTATTTTAGTGATCGCAGTGGTTGTGCAGTTTGCCAAAATGTTTATTGAAAAAACCAGTCCGCTACTGTACAGGGTGCTGGGTGTATTTTTGCCCTTGATTACCAGTAACTGTGCAGTGCTGGGGGTTGCTCTTCTCAACACCACTAAGGCACACAGTTTTTTTCAGTCAGCCACTTACGGTTTTGGCGCAGCATTGGGTTTTTCGCTGGTGCTTATTTTGTTTTCAGCCATGCGCGAACGTTTAGCGGTGGCCGATGTACCGATGCCCTTTCAAGGCGCCGCTATTGGCATGATCACCGCTGGACTGATGTCACTGGCATTTATGGGCTTTGCGGGACTTATTCAACTCTAAGCTTATGTTTGAACTGATTGTTAACCATCCGATTATTGCAGCGCTATTGGCGCTTGGCGGCCTGGCCTTGGTGTTCGGTGGCATTCTTGGTTTTGCCGCCGTTACCTTTAAAGTGGAAGGCGATCCGATTGTTGAGCAAATTGATGCCTTGTTGCCACAAACCCAATGCGGTCAATGTGGCCACCCCGGCTGTCGCCCTTATGCAGAAGGCATCGCCAATGGAGAGGCGATTAACAAATGCCCCCCCGGTGGCCAAGGTACGATTAACGCTTTGGCTGATCTGCTAGGCGTTGACGCACCCAGTCTCGATGCAGAACATGGCGAGGAGCAAGAGGGCCAAACCGTTGCCTTTATTCGCGAAGATGAGTGCATCGGTTGCACCAAGTGTATTCAGGCTTGTCCGGTTGACGCTATACTGGGCGCCGCCAAGCAAATGCATACCGTGATTAGCAATGAGTGCACGGGCTGTGACTTATGCGTCGACCCCTGCCCAGTGGATTGTATTGATATGCTGCCGGTGGAAAAAACCGTTAACGACTGGCACTGGGAAAAACCTGCCATTGACATTATCGCCACTGACCGCCCGATGCCACCCCAGGACAAGGGAGGTCAAGCGGCATGAAGCAAGAGCAAATGATTAAAGTCTGGGATATTACCGGGGGTATTCACCCCCCGGAGAATAAGGATCAGTCCATGGGTTTGCCCCTGGCGGAGCTGTCTATTCCCGAGGAGTTGGTTTTTCCCTTAAGTCAGCATATTGGCGCCCCTGCAAGGCCAGTGGTAGCGGTAGGCGATGCGGTGCTGGCAGGCGAAAAAATTGCGGAGGCCGTGGGTGCAATGAGTGTGCCTGTGCACGCCTCGACCTCCGGCACCATTAGCGCCATTGAAGAGCGCACGCTGCCCCACGCATCGGGCATGAGCGGCTTGTGCATTGTATTGGCAAGCGATGGACAACACCGCTTTGCCGAGCAAACCGCCTGCGCAGACTACCGCCAACTGGACGTAAACACATTGCTTGAAAAAATTCGCAACGCTGGCATTGCCGGTCTTGGTGGTGCCGGATTTCCAACCTCGCTGAAATTACACACTCAGCAAGACTCGCCCATTGATACCTTAATTCTTAACGGTACTGAGTGCGAACCCTATATTACCGCCGACCACCGCCTGATGTTGGACTTTGCACAGGATGTGGTTGCCGGCACCGAGCTACTGGGTTTTATATTGGGTGAACCTAAACGCGTTGTTATCGGCATTGAAGATAATAAACCCGATGCCATTGCTGCAATTAAACACGCTGTTGGTGATAAAGCCATAGAAGTCGCCGTATTTCCCACCAAGTATCCTTCGGGGGGTGAGAAACAACTGATTCAGATTATTACCGGTCAAGAGGTGCCTTCAGGCAAAATTCCCGCCGCCCTTGGCATTGTGATGCAAAATGTGGGAACCGCAGTGGCTGCTTATCGCGCGGTGCGTTTTGGTGAGGCACTGACCTACCGCATCACTACGGTTGTGGGTGAAGCACTGGATACACAACGCAATATCAAAGTCTTGCTCGGCACCCCTGTTGCGCACCTGCTAAACGAAAACGGTTTTGATTCATCACAGTCATCAAAGCTGATTATGGGCGGCCCGATGATGGGTTTTGCATTGCCCAGCGCCGATGTGCCAGTGGTTAAAACCACCAACTGTATTATCGCCCCAAGCGTGGAAGAAATGCCGCCGGCACCACCGGCACAAGCGTGCATACGCTGCGGTCTCTGTGCCGAGGCCTGCCCGGCCAGCCTATTGCCACAGCAACTCTATTGGTATGCCAAAGCGGAAGAGTACGAGCGCTTGCAAAATTATAACTTGTTTGACTGCATTGAATGCGGCGCCTGCTCTTATGTGTGCCCATCGACTATTCCGCTGGTGCAATATTATCGCTCTGCCAAAGGGGCTATTCGACAACAAGAGCAAGAAAAAGTGAAATCTGATCACGCTCGTCAGCGTTTTGAATTTCGCAAGCTGCGCATGGAACGCGCAGAGCAAGAAAAAGAAGCCAAACGCCTGGCTCGCAAACAAGCAGCGGAACAAGCCAAGCAGATTGCCGCCGAAAGAAAGGCCGCTGCCAGCACACAAGCAGATGCTCCAGACACGGTTAAAGATGATCCAGTGGCGGCGGCATTGGCAAGAGTCAAGGCCAAGGAACAAGACCCTGCGGCCCAAAAAGCAAAGCTGGAGCGAGCCCTCGACAGCGCGACCAGTCGCGTCGAAAAACTACAGCAGCGCTTTGTTGCCGCCGAGGCTGATCAAAAAGAAAAGTTTGAAGCTCAGCTAAAGCAGGCCCAGCTTCGCCTGGATGACGCCAAGACCAAGCTCCAGGATTTCTCAACGGCAAGCCAGCCTAATGAAGTCAATCTTGAGACTAATCTTAAAAACAATCTTGAAAACAGTCTTGAAACCAAAGCTAAAGACAGCACAGCCAGCCCAGAACAGACACAATCACTAAAGCCAGCCGCTGCAGAGACAATGGATGCCGCCACCGCCGCCATTGAACGGGCAAAGGCAAAAACCCAATCAATGGCGGAAATGTCGCCGGAAGAAAAACTCAAAGCACAGCTTACGGCTTTGGAAACCCGCGTACAAAAAGCCAAAGAAAAACTGCAAAAAGCCGAAGCAGACGGCAGTGAACATGTAGAGGCCTTGCGCACAGGCCTGGAAAAAATGACCGCAAAACTGGTGAACACCCAAGAACAACTCGAGCAGCTAAGCCAATAGGCACTGAATCTGAATATGGCTTTTATCCGCGCAAGTTCACCCCATGCCCATATCGCCAATACTACGGGCGATGTTATGCGCTGGGTGCTGTTGGCCACACTGCCCGGCTTTATTGTCTTAAGCCACTTTTTTGGCTGGGGCACGCTGATTAACGTGGTGCTCGCGTGCCTGTGCGCACTGGCCAGTGAAGCCTTAGTACTGGCGTTGCGCAAGCGCCCGATAATAGTGTACTTAAAAGACGGTAGCGCATTGGTTACCGCCATTTTACTGGCCTTGGCTCTACCGCCTTATGCGCCCTGGTGGCTGGTGATTATCGGTACGGCCTCTGCCATTATTCTCGCCAAGCAACTCTATGGTGGCTTGGGTTACAATCCGTTTAACCCTGCCATGGTCGGCTATGTTATTTTGTTAATTTCCTTCCCGGTGGAAATGACGAGCTGGTCAATTCCGCAAACCCTCTTAAGTGGCGGCCAAAGCCTGCCCTCATTAGCCAGTGCATTGCAGCTTGTGTTTACCGGTGCCGATACTGTTGACGCATACAGCGGCGCCACGCCTCTGGACTTATTTAAAACCGAACAGGGCCTGCTGGTGGAACAGGTTTACCAGCGACACGCCCTATTCTCTGACGCCATTCTCGCCGGTGTTGGCTGGGAGTGGGTCAATGCCGCGTTTTTACTGGGTGGGCTCTACTTACTGTATAAGCGCGCTTTTACCTGGCATGGGCCGGTGGCTATGCTGGCTGCACTGGCCTTGATGTCGCTACTCTTTTATGACGGCGGCAGCTCCAATAGTGGCGGAACGCTGTGGTTACATTTATTTTCGGGTGGCACCATGTTGGGGGCGTTTTTTATTATTACTGACCCGGTGAGCGGTGCAACCAGCAATAGAGGCCGGATTATTTTTGGTGCCGGTGTCGGCATACTGGTCTATGTTATTCGTGTATGGGGTAATTATCCCGACGCGGTTGCCTTTGCCGTTTTGTTAATGAATTTTGCAGCGCCGTTTATTGATTACTATACGGTGCCGCGTACATATGGCCATAAAAAATCTGAACGGGCAACGCGGAGCCACGACTCATGAGTTTGCCCGTATCGATCACTAAAAATGGTATTTTATTGCTGTTGTTCGCGCTGCTGACAGCCGGCTTGCTGGCCACCACCTACGAAGGCACTAAGGCAACGATCGCGGCGGCAGAGCGCCGCGCCGCTGAAAAAGCACTGCTGGACATTATACCCGGCGAACGCATTGACAATGATTTATTATTGGATACCTTAAGCATTGCTGAAAACGCATGGCCGCAACTCGGTCTTAGCGGTGCCCACGACTTGCATCTCGCCCGCAAAAATAACCAGATTATTGCGGTTATCATTCCCACTACCGCCGCCGATGGCTACAGTGGTGATATTAAAATGCTTGCGGGGGTTAACCGCGATGGCAGCATTGCCGGCGTCAGGGTATTGACTCACAACGAAACCCCGGGACTGGGCGATAAAATTGACCTTAAGAAACACCCCTGGATTCTTGGTTTTAATGGCCGCTCACTGGCCGACCCAGAACCAGAACAATGGACCGTTAAAAAAGACGGTGGCCAGTTTGATCAGTTTACCGGTGCGACCATTACCCCAAGAGCAGTGGTGCAACAAATTCGCAAAGTTCTGGAATTTGTACAAAGCAATGAAGACAGTTTATTTATCGATAACAGTGGCTGAAATATGGCAGAAACAAGTGCAATAGACACCCCACTAACAAACGCAGCCAAGCCCGCAGGACCCAGCGTTGACTATGGTGAAATCACCAAAAATGGCCTCTGGAGCAACAACCCTGCGCTGGTACAGCTGCTGGGCTTATGCCCGCTGCTCGCCGTGAGCGCGACGGTTGTCAATGCAGTGGGCCTGGGTTTGGCTACTCTGTTGGTACTGATGGGTTCCAACCTGGCGGTGTCGCTGATTCGCACGATTGTCAGCGACGCAATAAAATTACCGGTGTTTGTCATGATTATTGCTTCATTCACCACGGCCACCGAGTTATTAATGCGCGCTTATACTTACGAGCTTTATCAAATACTCGGTATTTTTATTCCGCTGATCGTCACCAATTGCGCAATTTTAGGTCGCGCAGATGCCTTTGCCTGTAAAAACACACCGCTACCCTCAATGGTCGATGGTTTTATGATGGGCATGGGCTTTATGGTGGTGTTAGTGCTGATTGGTGCAGCGCGAGAAGTACTGGGTGCCGGCACCCTATTTGCCGATATGCAATTACTCTTTGGCGAGCCCGCAAGAGGCTGGAAGCTGGAAGCTGGATATTTTTGGCGCAGATTATCCGGGCTTTCTTGTGGCTATATTGCCTCCGGGTGCATTTCTTGTGACGGGATTTTTAATCGCGTTGAAAAATATAATCGATAATCATATTGAACAAAAACGACTTGCGGCCAAGCCAACAGCAGTGATTAAAGGCGCTAAGCGAGTGCGTACAACGGGGGTTATCGGATGAAAACATTGAAAAATCCACTATACTCATAGTTCTCGCGTCCAAAACAGGGGGGTTGATTGAACGAGTTGACTCAAATCGTCAACCGTTTACAGCAACAAGCGGTTTTTACAGTGTTTTAATTGTAGGCTGTAGGCGTCTCTTTATAGGCTATAGGCATTTTGTAAGCTATAGGCATTTTGTAAGCTATGGGCATTTATGAACAAGCGCTCATTCGCTAAACTCAATCAATAATTAGAATCAATAAGGAAATAAACAGTGAATCACTTAAAAGTGAATGCCGAGATTTCTCCTAAACGAAGCTTGGAAGTTCTATCACAAAAAGAAGTAAAACGTCTAAAAGTTGCCAGTGACAATGCGCTCTATTCCCTCTTTCGTCAATGTGCACTGGCCATTTTTCATAGCGGTTCTGAGTCAGATAATTCACCAGCGTTACTGAGTAGTTTTCAGGACTTTGATATCGATATTATTCAGCAAAACCGCGGCTTGCGCTTAAATATCATTAATGCACCAAGCAATGCCTTTGTCGACGGCGAGATTATTGAATCCAGTCGGGATATGGTGTTTAGCGCATTGCGGGATATTATTTATTCCGAAAGTGAAAAGTACAATAAGCGTGTTGACCTTAACTCCAGTGCGGGCCTGACCGATCATGTGTTTCATTTATTGCGCAACGCCAACGCACTGCACACCCGAGAAAAACCCCGCTTAGTGGTCTGTTGGGGTGGGCACTCTATCGGTGAGCTGGAATATGACTACACCAAGGATGTAGGTCATCAGCTCGGCCTGCGCAAGTTGGATATTTGCACCGGTTGTGGCCCAGGAGCAATGAAAGGCCCCATGAAAGGCGCCACCATTGCCCACGCCAAACAAAGAATCAAAGACGGGCGCTACTTGGGTTTAACCGAGCCCGGCATTATTACCGCAGAGTCGCCAAATCCCATTGTGAATGAACTGGTTATTCTACCGGATATCGAAAAACGTCTGGAAGCATTTATACGCCTGGGTCACGGCATTGTTGTTTTTCCCGGTGGTGCCGGTACTACCGAAGAAATTTTGTATTTACTCGGGATTTTATTGCATCCCAATAATAAAAATATTCCCTTCCCAGTGGTTTTTACCGGCCCCGATTCTGCTCACGAGTATTTTGAAAAATTAGACGCCTTTATCGGCAATATTTTGGGCAGAAAGGCCCAGCAATGCTATCAAATCATTATTGGTGATTCTGCCAAAGTAGCCACGACCATGGTTCGCGGTTTAGCTGAGGTTGAGGCCTATCGCAGAGATAATAACGATGCCTATTTTTTTAATTGGTCGCTATTTATTGACGAAGAGTTCCAAAAACCCTTTATTCCCACCCACAAAAATGTCGCTGCATTAGAACTGGACCCCGATTTACCTATCCACCAGCTCGCCGCTAATTTAAGGCGTGTATTCTCAGCCATTGTTGCCGGCAATGTAAAATCAGAAGGTATTCAATTCGTGCAGCAGCACGGCCCCTATCAAATTAATGGAAACCGTAAAATAATGGCCGCCGTAGAAGAGCTGCTGGATGCTTTTGTTCAGCAGCAACGAATGAATCTACCCGGCAACCATTATGTGCCGTGTTATGAAATAGCCTAGGCACTAGGCGCTCTATTTATGACTTTTTATGCACTGCTTGTGCATTTATTAACCCGGCAATTTTAATTGTCGCGTTAATAACA
>JBCBZU010000169.1:0-5343 GCA_039815165.1 Pseudomonadota bacterium | reverse complement strand
TGGACAAGACTTTGGCCTTATTACTGTGTTTGTTTCCCTAAAACACGCAGACTGCTACAAGAATTCTTGGATTGCTGCTTGATTTATATACTAAAACAAAGGCCAGCGATGGAACATATATCGTAGTAGGTAGTTAAACCTGGGGTTAAACACGCGATAGCGAAGTCAATAGATAAAAGGATATAGGCGATTTTATTATTTTTCTGCATTCAAATATTGCCGGATTTTACTTCGGCTCTTACAACATCATTGAATATCCCAACCCATTCACGATCAAATTGTGTATCAATGCAGGCATTGATTTCAGATATTGCCCTCATGATGGAGCGGCGGTGAGAACGGTCAGCGCGCAAATGGGTCATTGCGTAATAGGCATCAAGAATGGCGAGTAACTTTGCTCCACTGGTGATGCCTTCTGCTTTTTTACCATAGGGATAACCCTCGCCATCAATACGTTCATGATGTTCTAAAACTATTTGTGCAGCAGCCTCCCAGCCCTCCATGCGTTTCAGCAAACGAAAGCCCCACACGGGGTGTTGTTGCAACTTCTTATTTTCCAGGGCATTGAGTTTGGTATTTTTATTGACAATATTTTCGGGTAAAAAGGCCATCCCCGCATCATGCATATACACTGCGGCAACCAATTGTATTTGGTCAATATCTGTTTTTGACAGCTGTAGGGATTTTAGGGCCAGATACAATAAGGTATCGGTGCGCTTATCCCAAAAATGATTTTGTTCGTCGACCTGTAAAGACAGGATTCTAAACAGCAGCAAGTCTTCTGCTTGGGATTCAGTAGGTGTCAGGTAGTCACCATGGTGTCCAATATTGGCAAGACTTAAGGGGTTTTCGCGACTGTCGATAATGGCTTTATTTTCATCGGTATTAATGTCTTTGGGCGTGAATAAGCGCACTAGCTGCTTACAAAAATCATTTGCTTCTTCCGCGCTGCGCGCATTGGCCATCGCAGAGAAGGCTTCGGCTATGCCACTCTCGTTGATCTCAGCAATTTCTTTATTAAATAAATATTTGGTGTGTAGATCTCGCAGTCTGTCCACGGCAGTTAAGAGTACGTCGCAAAGCATAGCGCTGGGCGCAAAATACTCCGAACGCATGGCCGATATAGCCTCTTCTACCGCATGCGCATAGTCAACCAGCGGACTGACCTGCATCATTGCCGCATTGCCCTTAATGGTATGCATAGAACGAAAAGTAATGTTAATCAGCTCTTTATCGCCTAAGTTATGGATAAGCTGGTTTAATGAGGCCTGGAGGACTTCATAATGGTCTTCAAAGCTCGACATTAGCTCTTCTGCAATTTCTAAGTCAACATAAGCTGTCACGGATAACTCGCTGTCATAAGTGCATACACTAAAGTGTAGATCAGATTTAACGCTATGTTATAAGAACCTAAATGAAGTATTAACCTAAAAACCGCAGTTGAACACGTTCGCTTGTTTCTGCGTCAATGTAAATATTGTTCAACCATGACCAGCAGTAACAATTTTCACTAGCAGGCCCCCGTCCATTTCTGGTTAGCACAAGCCCTCTAAGGGTATTGGCAACGCCTTGCCTGGGCCCATGCTGTTGTTTGGCAGTGCTTCCCGCTATAATCACCCTTTTTTGCGGTCTCCAGGGTATCCATGTCATCTACGATAAACGGTGAGCTGATTCGTGGTTTATACAATGTGCGTTCAGACCACTACGGTAATGCGGTGACAATTGGCTCTTTTGACGGAGTACATAGGGGGCATCAGTCCATTTTGGATCAGCTAAAATCGCAAGCTGAAAGCCTTTCTTTACACTCTCTGGTGATGATATTTGAGCCCCAGCCCCATGAGTTTTTTTCTGGGGAGCGAGCGCCTGCGCGTTTAATGCGGCTTAAGGAAAAAGTCATCGCATTGTTTGAGCACGGTATTGATAGAGTCTGCTGCCTGCCTTTTAACCATAAACTTAGCGAGTTATCGGCGAATGATTTTGTAAAGCAGGTTTTGGTCGATGCCTTGGGAACCAAGTATCTGGTGATAGGGGATGACTTTAGGTTTGGCGCCAGGCGTTTGGGTGATTACGCTCAATTGCAGACCTTAGGAGAGCAATACGGTTTTGACGTGAGCAATACCCATTCTTTTTTAGTTGAGGGTAAACGGGTAAGCAGCACCTTGATTCGCTCACTGTTGGAACAAAATCAGTTTTCCAAAGCTGCGCAACTATTGGGTAAACCCTATACTATTAGTGGCCGTGTTGTGGTCGGCAAGCAACTGGGGCGTCAGTTGGATGCCCCAACGGCTAATGTGCACTTGCACCGATATCGATCACCTCTAAGCGGGGTATTTGCCGTGAGGGTAAAACTGCCCTTTGGCGATTTCTCAGAAGGCGTTGCCAATGTGGGTGTTCGCCCGACCTTAGGCGGTGACGCTAAACCCATACTGGAAGTACACTTGTTTGATCGCAGTGATAATCTCTATGGTGTTGATATCGTGGTCGAATTTAAACATAAGCTGCGAGAAGAGCAGCGTTTTGATGGCCTGGATGCCTTAAAGCAACAGATTCAACGGGACATGGCGCAAGCCCGTGAATTTTTTCAAAAAACAGCGCCCTGAAGATAAAGCAGACAATGAGCGATTATAAAGCCACCTTAAACTTACCCCATACCGCCTTCCCGATGAAGGCTAACCTGGCCCAGAGAGAGCCACACATTTTAAAGAAGTGGCAGCAAAACAAGGTTTATGAATCTATCCGTGAGGCTCGTCAGGGGTGTGATCAATTTATTCTCCACGATGGCCCTCCCTATGCCAATGGCAGTATTCATATTGGCCATGCGGTTAACAAAATACTCAAAGATATTATCGTAAAGTCGAAAACCTTAAGCGGTTTTGATGCCCCCTATGTGCCTGGATGGGATTGCCATGGTCTGCCCATTGAGCACCAGGTGGAAAAGAAAATAGGCAAGGCCGGGCAAAAAGTTGATTACAGTACATTCCGGCAAAAATGCCGTGATTTTGCCAACAAGCAGGTCGATGGTCAGAAGCAGGATTTTATTCGTCTGGGTATCCTGGGCGACTGGGATCAACCCTATCTGACCATGAATTTTAAGACCGAAGCGAATATTGTCCGTGCCCTCGGCAAGATTGCCGCCAATGGCTATCTGGTTCGCGGCTATAAGCCTGTATATTGGAGTGTGGTGGGCGGCTCTGCTTTGGCCGAAGCGGAGGTTGAGTATCACGATAAACAATCGTCTTCCATCTATGTAAGCTATCCGCTGGTGGATGCCGACGACCTTGCCGGTCGCTTTGAGACCCTGTCAGGCGAGGGTCCGGTTTCGGTTCTTATCTGGACCACCACACCCTGGACCCTGCCCGCCAGTCTGGCTGTCAGTGTCAACCCAGAGTTGGATTATGTAATTGTTCAGGCAGCACAGCAACGCTTTATAGTGGCTGAGGCCTTGTACCAATCGATTATGCCGTTGGGCGGCATTGATGAGTTCAAAATTGTGGGTCGCAGCGCCGGCGCCAAGTTAGAGCATTTAATGCTGCAGCACCCTTTTTATGATCGACAGCTTCCCGTGGTTCTGGGTGATCACGTGACCACTGAAGCCGGTACCGGTTGTGTACACACCGCGCCCGATCACGGTATGGATGACTTTATCGTCGGGCAAAAATACGGCATCAATACCATTAATTATATTAACGCCGACGGCACCTACCACGATGGGGTAGAGCGCTTTGCGGGTGAGCATGTGTACCGAGTGGATGAAAAAGTCATTGCAGTGTTGGAGCAGCAGGGTCGCTTATTTCATCAGACAAAAATTACCCATAGCTATGCCCACTGCTGGCGCACTAAGACGCCATTAATTTACCGGGCAACACCCCAGTGGTTTGTTACTCTGAATCACAATGGGCTCAAACAGCGTATCCAAACGGCTATCGATGCTGTGCAATGGATACCTGATTGGGGCCAGGCACGGATAGAGACCATGGTCGCAAACAGTCCCGACTGGTGTGTTTCTCGACAACGCACCTGGGGTGTACCCATTACCTTATTCGTCCATAAAGAAACCCAAGAACTGCATCCAAGCACAGCAGATTTAATAGAGCAGGTGGCTCAGCACATTGAGCGTAAGGGAATGGATGCCTGGTTTGAGCTGACAGCAGAGGATCTGCTGGGGCATGAAGCCAATGACTATGAGAAGGTCACCGATACCTTGGATGTATGGTTTGACTCCGGCGTGACCCATCATGGGGTCTTGCGCCAGCGAGAAGATTTACGCTTTCCCGCGGATTTATACCTGGAAGGTTCTGACCATCGTATAGCCAGGACTCAGCTCGATCACGAGTCGAGTCGTTTGACCATCGACTTGACCAATACGCACTTCCCGAATGCCGCCACCGACTGATTGATTAACCGTTTGTCGCCCCAGTGATGTGCCGGGCAGGTCAACGACAATGCGCGGCGGGTCAAACAAAAACTGTGCCCTGGGCTGCACGGCCTCATCGGTTGTGAACAGGAGACGATTTTGCTGTGCGTCAAAGCGCCAGGATTCGAGTTCAGCAGCTTCAACAGGTAAGGCTGCCAGCAGTCCACCCAGCACCACACTGGCGACAGGCCACAAACGCTGATATCGTCTCACAGGTGATCTCCTATAGCGTCAGTCAGCAGGTGCCGACGAATTCGCTTTAGATTTTGCCCGATTGTGCGTCGTTTAGAGCATGAATTTACACTGTGGAACCCGTAAATTTTGAAAAACCGACGTGCTGGTCAAGGTTCTGGACGTGCAGAGCATTCACCTTTTGAAGTGGCATAGGGGCAAGGCTAGCAATTCACTATTGCAGTAATCTGGTAGGCGTAATGTGGGTGTGTAACGTCTGCCAAAAGTATTCCTCAAAAAGAGGAGTGAACATAGGAATGATGCGTCAGTCTCTTGCAGCTATCACAGGAATCGCTGTGGCCCTTACCCCTCTGGTGGCGGCTGAAACTGCATTGGCGGCCCGCGTTGCTGCGACCGAGAACCTGTTAGAGCAGGGACGGCAACTAGCCGCACAAGGCGAACTCGGAGCCGCGATCGCAACCTATACCCAGCTCATCCAGACCGAGCCAGACAACGCAGAGGCTTACCTTCAGCGAGGTATTGCCCACCACGATTTAGGCGATATCAGCCAAGCTATCGACGACTTTTCCACGGCTCTCCAGCTCCGCCCCGCCTATCCAGAGGCGTTTTACTATCGAGGTGAAGCCTACCTGCACACGCCCGACATTGAGACGGCCATTGCAGACCTGACCCAGGCCATTGAACTAGAACCCGACTTTACCCAAGCGCTGATGGACCGAGGCACTGCGTTTGCCCAG
>JBCBZU010000190.1:0-5031 GCA_039815165.1 Pseudomonadota bacterium | reverse complement strand
GCGGGGCGTATCCGAGGAAGTCGTTAGCGACTTTGTAGAGTGTGGCCAGTGATTGAACTTTGCCAACCTCCGATAGACTGTCTAAGTAATCGTGAACAGATTCGATGGTTTCCAGACCGGCTCGCGTAAACCAATAATTGGTTTTTGGGTTGATTGTGTTGCCGACTGCGGAGGGCGCAAAGGGGTCATCGTCGTCAAAACCATCGCCAGCAGCGCTATCTGTTTCGGCAAAGGGATCTTCACTACCAAATTCATCGTCAATAGCGCTTAAGTAATTTTCGGGAACCGCAAAAGGATCAGCAGTACCGAATTCTTCACTTTCAATGACAGTGCCTGAGGCAAGCTTGTCTGTCGCTGTATTTTGCTTTCGATCCAAGATAATATCCAGTGTAATGGTGCCGCCCAGTTGCTGATCAATCACCAGCATACCCTGATGAATTTCTGTAGAGGAATGAAAATAATCGATAAAACGATTCTCGACCTTTAGCTGAGATATTCCCACCACGCTAATAACCGCGGCAATCAGACCTGCGATAATGATAGGGCTTCCATGCTTTTGCGTAAAACGTGAAAATTTTAAGGTGAATATCCCCGACTTATCCTCTTTATAATTGGGTTTGACTCTAGGCAGTAGCATTAAGCCTGCGGGCACAATAGTAAAGGCCAGCATAAAGGCTAAACACAAGCCAATGGCCATCATCCACCCAAAATCAATTACCGGTCGAATACCGCTGACCACCAGCGAGACAAAAGCTACCATAGTGGTTAACACTGTATACAAGCAGGGTTGAAACATAGCCTGAAGCGTATCGCGAATATTTTCTACTCTGACTACGTGTGACATTTGATTGGTGTATTCTCGGTATCTGACAATTAAATGGATGGTGATGGCCAGACAAATAATCAGCAATAGGGCAACAAAGTTAGATGAGATAACGGTTAATCGCCAATCGATGGCAGCTAAAAAACCTAGCATTACAATCAAGGTAGTCAGACAGGTAAGCAAGGGTAAAACAACAAATTGCCACTGCCTAAAAATAATTGTCAGAATAATAATGATAAAGATAACAATGCCGCTACCAAAAACCACAATATCATTGTTAATAAAGTCGACCATATCAGAGGTAATCATGCTGACACCGCCGAGAAAAATTTCTGCATCCGCTTTATAGTCATTAACTACTGAACGAACGTCTTTGACGCGCCGATAACTGCGTTCTGAGGCCGCGGTACGGTATTCTAAAAAAGTTTGCGATACTTGCTTTAATTCTAAAGATTCTGCTTGCGTTAAACCTTCGGTGTCACGCTTTAGGCGCAGCGCATCTCTCGCCCTCACTAGTTGAATAAAGCGATTATCGGTTTCAAGGTTTAATAAGATAGCGGTTGTCTTGCCGTCGGGTCCCAACAACATATCTTTATAGATGGGGCTTTCGAGAAATTCCTGCTTGACAAGTTCATAGTCAACCCCGCTATCGCTTAAGGTTTTCACCCCTTTGGTGACATCTGTTAGCGAGATAGGGGGGCTATACAATAGGGGGACATCGAGAATAGAATTGGCGCTACTGATACCCTCCACCTTCAGTAAGTCTTGCCGCAGTTCAGACAGATGGCGCAGAGTGTCTGCGCTTAAGAGCGCTTTATGAGGTTTATAAGTTACGACCAGAAAGTCGCCAGATTGATAACGCTTAACCGTTTCTCGAAAAAAGTCCAAATCCTGATCGTATTCAAGGGTGAGTGAATCGGAAGAGGCGTCTATTTTTAAATGGGGCAACTGCCCCGCTAACACTATGGTGAGTCCGAGAACAGCTAATAATGTCAATAATGGTTGTTGTAAAATACAGTAAAAATAAATGTTCAATAGGCGTTTCACAAGCGTTAATCCTTATATTTCAATTTTCACCCCAGCGAGGCATGACTGTCTGTTCAATAGCCAATTGATCCAGAATTCGGGCGACGATAAAGTCAATTAAGTCGTTAATGGTCCTTGGCTGATGATAAAAACCCGGGCTGGCAGGGATAATGACCGCGCCCATTTGAGTGAGCTTGAGCATATTATCCAAATGGATTTGAGAGTAAGGCGCCTCTCTGGGCACTAGAATGAGTTGGCGACGCTCCTTTAAGGCAACATCGGCGGCGCGTTCAATTAAGTTGTTACTGGCACCATTGGCAATAGCGGAGAGGCTACCGCCACTGGCGGGGCAAATGACCATGCTGGCAGGGCTGCTGGAACCGGACGCCACGGGCGAAAACCAATCTTCGCGGCTAAATAAAGTGAGCTGATCCGGACTCGCATTAAAATGCTTCAGCAATGTTTGCGTTTGTTCATGTAGTGAGCTTTGCTCTATATCGGGCAGCACGAAATCTGTCTCTGTGCGAATCACAACTTCCGCCGCACGGGATATCAATAAATAGACGCGACAATCCGCAGCCAACAAGCACTCCAGCAGGCGCAGGCCATACTGCGCACCAGAGGCCCCGGTTAAGGCCAGGGTAATGGTTCGTTTTGATAATGTTTGCATAGCTACCCATGTTTTGATGCCAGGTTAATAAGAGCCCTCAAGGGATTTAATTAATTGCTGATGAATACCGCCAAATCCACCGTTGCTCATGATCACAATATGCAGCTGACCACTTTTGTTCGCTGACTCTTTTACCAGCGCTAATGTTCTATCCAGTAGCATAGCAAGGTCTGGATGGGCCTCAGTGGGGATATCGCTACTGTGAACAAGCGCTTCAATATTCCAGTTCAGCTCCTCCGGGCTGTACCATAACACTGTATCTGCCGAATTGCAGGCAGCCCCTAAATGCTGCTGATGCATACCCATACGCATGGTATTGGAACGAGGCTCAATAAGGGCCACAATATGGTCTTGACCCACCCGTGCGCGCAAGCCTGCCAGGGTAGTCTCAATCGCCGTGGGATGATGGGCAAAGTCATCATAGACTTTTACTGCCGGGGATTCATAGATACACTCTAAACGCCGCTTAACGCCTTTAAACTCCGACAAGGCACGGGCCGAAATCTCTGGGCTGACGCCCACGTGGTGTGCCGCGACCATAGCCGCAAGACCATTGGCAATATTGTGTCGACCCAACTGGGACCAGTTGAGTTCCGCCTGTTTTTTCCTCTCAAAATAGATAGCAAAATGTGAACCATCCTCCTCTAGCGGCTCGGCCACCCAATAGGGCTGACCGGCAGGTGACGAGACCGAAAAGCGGGATTGTGGCGTCCAACAGCCGCGCTCTAGCACCTGATCAATGGCCTCACTATCAGTCGGCATAATAATTAAGCCGTTTTCAGGTACCGTTCTTATCAGGTGGTGAAACTGCCGCTGAATAGCGGCAAGATCGTCAAAAATATCGGCGTGATCAAATTCAAGATTATTTATAATTAAAGTACGGGGCTGGTAGTGGACAAACTTGGACCGTTTATCAAAAAATGCGCTGTCATATTCATCGGCTTCGATAACGAAGAATGGTGTCTCACCCAAACGGGATGAGGCTGAAAAATTATTCGGCACACCCCCAATTAAATAACCAGGCGACATGCCAGCATAGTCGAGAATCCATGCCAGCATGCTACTGGTGGTGGTTTTACCGTGGGTACCGGATACCGCTAAAACCCATTTGCCGGGCAGTATATACTCTCTCAGCCACTGGGGGCCGGATAGATAGTTTAAGCCCCTGTTTAAGATTTCTTCTACCAATGGATTGCCGCGACTCATGGCATTACCAATAATAAACAGATCTGGCTCCAGGCTTAATTGATCCGGCCCATAGCCCTCAATCAACTCAATACCCGCCTGCTCTAGTTGGGTACTCATGGGCGGATAGACATTGGCATCACAACCGGTTACGCGAAGGCCTTTGGCGACCGCAAGGCAGGCTAGACTGCCCATAAAGGTGCCACAGATGCCGAGAATATGGATATGTTGCATGGTGAATGTAGTCAGTCAATAAAACGCGCACTTTAGCATGGATTTACGCGGGAAAGCTGCAAAGCTGGGATAGGCTGTGCTTTGGCAAATATTATTTGGGTGTTTAGGCTTGTGGCTTGTAGCCAAACAGTTGCAGCGGCATTTTTTTCCCGTATCATTGCGCACATTTTATGGCTTTACTGGGATATGTCACTATGGCTAAGAAAAACGCTTTTTACGCTCAATCAGGCGGCGTGACCGCTGTTATTAATGCCTCTGCCTGTGGCGTTATTGAGACCGCAGGTCAATATAAACAAAATATTGGCAAAGTCTATGCGGGCCATAACGGTATCATTGGTGCACTTAAAGAAGAGTTAATTGATACCAGTAAAGAGACGGCAAAAACCATTGCCGCTCTCAAATACACTCCCGCCGGTGCCTTTGGCTCTTGTCGCTACAAGCTCAAAAGTCTTGCACAAAATCGCGCTGAATATGAGCGGCTAATCGAGGTGTTTAAAGCTCATAATATTGCTTACTTTTTCTATAACGGTGGTGGCGACTCCGCCGATACCTGTCTTAAAGTATCGCAACTGTCGGCAAGCTTGGGGTATCCCATTCAGGCAATACACATTCCTAAAACCGTTGATAACGACTTACCTATCACCGACAACTCGCCTGGCTTTGGCTCAGTCGCAAAATACGTCGCGATCTCCACCAAAGAAGCGGCTTTGGATGTTGCCTCCATGTGTGCAACATCAACCAAAGTATTTATTCTGGAGGTGATGGGCCGTCATGCCGGTTGGATTGCCGGTGCCAGTGGCCTTGCTTGCGAAAAAGAAGGAGATGCGCCGCATATTATTATCTTCCCTGAAATTGCCTTTAACAAAGATAAATTTTTAAAGAAGGTGAAGCAAACCGTTAAAAAATATGGCTACTGCGTGGTGGTTGCTTCGGAGGGCGCACAATATCAAGATGGCGCCTTTCTGGCCGACGCCGGCACAAGCGATGCCTTCGGTCACAAACAATTGGGTGGGGTTGCCCCTACCCTGGCCACCATGGTGAAAGCAGAGCTTGGCTATAAATACCACTGGGCACTGGCTGACTATCTGCAGCG
>JBCBZU010000191.1:0-5009 GCA_039815165.1 Pseudomonadota bacterium | reverse complement strand
GTAGACAAGTCTGACAGTGAAGCATTGGCAAGGCTATTACTGAAAAGCAATAACATGGTCGACAATAATAGCCTTTCCAGTAATAAGCTTTTCAGTAATAGCCTTGCCAATGCTTCACTGTCAGACTTGTCTACTGCTCCGGCAAAGCAAGCAAGTGCCTATTTTGATGATGGGGCGTCTGTTAGTGAATCCATTGAATGGCCAAACGCTGTTGCCGATAATGCATTGATCCCCGAAGATTGGAGCGAGACGCCAACTGAGCAAATAAAACTTGCTGAACCAAAAATACCGGCTGCTTCTCAGCAAGTGCCTCCCGATACACAGGCATTTGCAGATGATGCAGATTATTGGGGGCAGGGAGAGCAAGCCAGTCCTGTTGACGATATTTCCATAAAACAACACCATTCATCTTCACAGCATTCACCTGCTGCACATTCACCTCCAGAACATTCACCTCCAGGGCATTTACCTCCAGAACATTCACCTGCTGCACATTCACCTCCAGGACATTTACCTCCAGGACATTTACCTCCAGGACAAGTGCAACAGGCACCTGCGCCAGTGGCGCCTGTTGCAGTCAGTTCTCAGGGCACTAATTCCCAGTCCACCACCACCAATGGCAGGCAGGTGATCGATGCAATGGGGCTGGCAGATTACTCATTAGACCAGCAGCAAGTGGCCCAGATCAATGAAGCTGTAGGCGCGGCTATGCGCGAGTCCATCGTTGGGCTTATGCAAGTGTTGCGCTCACGGGCGAGTATAAAAAATGAATTTAGGATGAACGTGACCACTATTCAGCCCGTTGAAAATAACCCGCTGAAATTCTCAGCCAATCTAGACGATGCCTTAGAGAATATGTTTATTAAAAAAAGCAATGCTTATCAACAACCTGTTGACGCCATCGCTGAGGGTTTTCAAAGTATTGCTGACCACCAAATTGCGCTTTTGGCGGGTATTCGCAGTGCTTTTCAGGCTGTTATTGAATCTTTCAGTCCAGAAAAGCTCGAGCAGCAATTTGAAAAACAACGTAAGTTTTCGCTAATGCCTATCTTGGATCACTCCCGTAATTGGGAGGCTTATAAAGAGCATCACCATGACTTAAGCGATAATATGGAAACTACGCTACAACATCTTTTTGGTGACGAATTTGTGAAAGCCTATGAAGACCAGCTCCGCCAGCTCTCCCATTCAAGGGCCAAGCTTTAAGTAATACACGTGACCTGATTATTCTAAATTAAACCAGTTGGATGCTTGTAAAAAATGATTTTTCTATTGAATTTGAAGACTGACAAAAATACACTCGCCCAAGCACTGGGCCAACTGGCTATCCAGCGCGTGCAACAGAGGACACCAGCATTATGATGCTACACAAATTTACTTTTTTTAAAGCGAGCATCTTACTGTTGTTGGCTACGTTTATTCTGTCGTGTTCGCCCAAGGCATCGAAAAGCAAGATAGGACGCGTGTTTAAGTTGAATACGGATATCGATATTACGCTGTTGGCAGAGGCGGATATTAACCCGGATGAGGCTGGCAGGCCATCACCGGTTTTTCTACGAATGTATGCTTTAAAATCCGATAAAATGTTTAACCGCTTTGGTTTTATTGAATTTTTTGAACGGGATGAAGAGATCCTGGGGGCAGATTTAATCACTAAGCGAGAGCTACAGCGCCTGGCCCCTGGTGAGAGTCGTGTGGATAAGTTTATGGTTGATGAGGATACCCGGTATGTTGCTGTTTTCGCCGAGTTCTTCCGCTACAGCGATGCAAATTATAAAATAATTTTCCCTGTTACCGGCAACAATGTCTTTGATACTAAAGCCACTGTAAAGATCTCCGGTAGCAATATCAGCCTTGTGGATTAGAGTTTATGCGGTGCTGGTGCAAACCGTCATTGTTTTAAAATACAAATGTTTTAAAATACAAATGTTTCAAAATACTACTGTTTCAAAATACTATAAGATTTATTTCATTGTGAGCTGACATTATGTCCTTGGATAGTAAAGTCGTCTGGTCTGAAGGAATGTTTTTAAACCCGCAACATTTCCAGCAGCAAGAGCGTTATCTGGAACGCTATATCAATAGCAAATGTGCCGCTTATGGCAATTATGGCTGGGGTCTCTATGGCTTTAAGCTAGACGAGCAATTATTAAAGCTGGGAAAAATATCCATTACCCAGGCCAGTGGCGTATTCCCCGATGGCACGCCCTTTAACTTTCCCGATATCGATGAGCCTCCCGCAGTGTTTGAGGTGAGCGATAATCTCCATGGTTCAATTTTATATCTGGGTGTTCCGGTGAGGCGGCCAGGCGCAGTCGATATACTGCCTGCGAATAACGTTAATGGCGGTACCCGCTATTATTTATCGAAACAAAAAGTCCGTGATATTGCCGGCGATGATGGCGAAAATCTGGATGTTGAAGTAGGCAAGTTAAGAGTAAAACTGCTTTTGGATACCGATGATTTAAGTGGCTATGTGGTTATCGGTTTGCTGCGGATTGAAGAGTCGCGGGACGATAAAACGATATTGCTGGATGATCAGTATATTCCCACCTTTCTAGGTTGCAAGCAATCGCCGCGCTTACAAAGCTTTTTAATTGAACTAGTCGGCTTGCTGCGTCACCGTGCAGAGTCAATTGCGGGGCGTTTGGCAGATGTGGAGCGAGGTGGGGTGTCTGAGGTTGCAGATTATATGTTGCTGCAACTCATTAATCGACTTGAGCCATTGGCAACTCATTTGTCATCCATTGATGGCCTGCACCCGCTGGATCTCTATTCGGAATCGGTACAGATTTTAGGTGAGCTTTGTACATTTTTTGCTAAAAATAAACGTCCGCCGGTAATACCGATTTACCAACATGATAACTTAGAGGAAACCTTTACTCCTATTATGAATTGGATTCGGGAAGGTTTATCAATGGTCTATGAGCAAACAGCCATTGCTCTTAAGCTGGTTGAAAAGCGTTACGGTATACACGTTGCTGAAATGACCGATTCATCACTCGTGCAAACAGCACAATTTATTCTGTCGGCTCGTGGTGATGTGTCCACAGAATTTATGCGCACCCACCTGCCTGCGAAAATTAAAATTGGATCCGTTGAACGTATTCGGCAACTGGTTAATTCCGCCATGCCTGGTGTGCAAATCAATCCATTGCCTGTGGCACCGAGGCAAATTCCTTTTCGAGCCGGCTACACCTATTTCGAATTGGATAAACATAGCGAATTCTGGAAAGAGCTTCAGCATTCTGGCGGATTTGCTATTCATGTTGGCGGTGATTTTCCCGGTTTGGAAATGGAGTTTTGGGCTATTCGCCAATAAACTGCCAATGCTTAGTGCGGGCGACAGTATTCTTACAATATCGATACCGATGGAATTTGGGTGAAAAAATGTCTTCAAACGAGTCTGATAAAACACTATTCCGCCATCCTAAGTTAGACGATGATCGTACGGTTTTTAGGCCGTCTCCCGGGGGCAGGAAAAAAACTAATGCGCAGCAGCGACCCCTGGCGCATCCCCAGGCCGATTTTCAGCGGCCGCCGCCTGTGGTGGATTTTGAGCCGGCCAATATTACAATATCCAGCGGCACAAACCCATTAGTGGCGGCAGCATCGACCTTGTTGGCTGTCTTCGACAAGATTAAGGGGACAATGCATCATCCGGATATTGCCGGTTTGCATCGAAGTCTGGCAAATGAAATTAAAGATTTTGAAATGGAGTTGAATCGCCAAGGTTATCCCAAGGAAATACTCTTGTCATCCCGGTGGCCGGTGGAGCATTCGCGCTCGCCGATGCTGTTTGGGCATTGGTTTGAACGGTACGGGGTTGATGCCGTTTACGAGCGCATTCCGGTCGCGCCGGAGGATGGAGCGGCGTTTTTTGCCGATTTTCCGGCTGATCTTCGCGGTGTCTCTGTGACGATGCCCCACAAAGGCGCTGCCGCTGCGAGTGTGGCCGCCGAGCCTGTCGCGGCGAGGCTTGGATCTGTGAACACCGTTTGGCGCGATGGCGAGACGCTGCGCGGCACGTCCACCGATGGCGCTGGGTTTGTGGCGAGCCTTGATGCTGCCGCGCCGTCGTGGCGGGAGGGGAGCGGCAAGGCTGTTGTTTTGGGGGCTGGCGGTGCAGCGGCGGCGGTGGCCGATGCGCTGCGGGACGCAGGGTGCGTGGTGACAATTGCCAACCGCACGTACGAGAAGGCTGCGGTGTTGGCCAAGACCGTTGGCGGAGACGCCGTGGCTTGGGCCGGGCTCCCGGAGGCTATGG
The DNA here is from genome assembly GCA_039815165.1 of Pseudomonadota bacterium. Taxonomy (GTDB): domain Bacteria; phylum Pseudomonadota; class Gammaproteobacteria; order Pseudomonadales; family Cellvibrionaceae; genus CANLBN01. Next base: position 742 of record JBCBZU010000191.1, on the reverse strand, counting down.
CGGAGGCGACGTTACTTGTGAACTCCACATCGCTTGGCATGAAAGGGGCAGCGGCGCTGTCGCTCGACCTGTCGCCGCTACCAGCGTCGGCAGTGGTGGCCGACAACGTTTACGTGCCGCTGGAGACGCCGCTGCTGGCTGGCGCACGCGCGCGGGGGCTGACGGCCGTGGACGGGCTTGGGATGCTGCTCCACCAGGGGGCATTGCAGTTCGAGCGGTGGTTCGGACGGCCCGCTAATGTGGACGAGGCGCTGCGGGCGAAGGTGGTGGCGTCGCTGTGAAGGTGATTGGGCTGACCGGGTCCATCGGTATGGGAAAGTCAACGACGGCCGAGATGTTTGCCGCCCATGGCGATGCTGTCTGGGACGCAGACGCTGCCGTCCATGCGCTGTATGCGGGGCGGGCGGTGGCGCGGGTTGGGCAGTTTTTGCCCTTTGCTGTGGTGGTTGGGGTGGTGGACCGAAAGCGGCTGGGGGCTGCGGTAATTGGCAAGGCCGATGCGTTGCGGGCGCTGGAGGCTGTGGTGCACCCGATGGTGAAGGCGGCGGAACTGGCGTTTTTGGCTGAGGAGCGGGCGAAGGGTACGGCGATTGCCGTTTTGGATATTCCGCTGCTGCTGGAGACGCGGCGCTCGCGCACACTGGACGCCGTGGTGGTGGTGAGCGCGCCGGCCGACGTGCAGCAGGCACGGGTGATGGCCCGGCCCGGGATGACGGTCGAGCCTCTTCTCCTGATGGAGTAG
>JBCBZU010000205.1:0-4736 GCA_039815165.1 Pseudomonadota bacterium | reverse complement strand
CTCTCGTTTATGGGCTAGCAGGCGATAAGTGTCAACGATGACAAAACCATCTACCGCCTTGTTAAAATCAAAATCTAAACCAAAGTCGGCAAAAATAACACCACCGGGATCGCACAGCTCAGCATACTGTTTGAATAAGGTGGGAACACTACAATTCATATGCTTTAGACGGCTTTTAAGCTCTCTAAAATCTTTTTTGTAGTCGCTACCGGGGAATAAGCGCTCAAGCTCCTGGGACAGCTCTTTGGAGATACTGAAGGGCGCGGTGGCCTCGACTAAATTTTTCTGTGTACCGTAGTGTTTTTGGTAAAAATAAACCAACATGTTTTTAGCCATCAATGGATAGGTATCACTGATGCTAACGGCACCGAATAAATATCGGTACTGTGGATTACGTTTTAGCAGTGCGCCTATCCCCTGCCACAGGTAATCCAAACTACGGCGCCCCCAATAGCGTGGCTGGACAAAGCTTCTCCCCAGTTCCAAGCCCATGGCAAGATAAGCGTTCATCTCCTCGCGGTAGGTAAAAAGGCGGGAGCTATACAATTGCTCTTCAGTAGTTGCGTGATTCATACTGCGGGTATCGCTAATACGATAAGCGCCGGCTATTTCCAAGGCATCATCGTCCCAGAGTATTAAGTGGTTGTAGACTAAATCCAGGTAATCGGTATCGCGGCGGCGCCCGGTTCCCTCACCGACAGCGCGGAAGGTGACTTCACGTATACGGCCCAACTCGCGCATTAACGATGAGTCGGTGTTGCACTGACACAAATAAATTTGCTTGCCATCGGTGGTTTCTCCGAGTAATTCGTGGGATTTTATTTCTTGGCGAACGATGCGATGATCTTCCGGATGGGCGATGGCGCGAGTGGTCTCGAATATACCCGGTGTTTTCTTGGCAACTCGATAGAGATGCCTCTGAAACAGGCTGACAAGTTCCGGGCGTGGCATAGTATTGTTCGCATAGGATTCATAGGGGATTAAATCGCCAACGCGAATAGGAATACATCGATTACGGTGTTTAAACATTTCAGGGACCAGCCAGATGGTTGACAGTGGCCGCGAAATAATGGAAAGAATATAGAAAAAAATTGAATTGCGGGCAGTTATATAGATAGGCAAAACCGGGGATTGGGTGCTGGCGGCAAACCGCAAAAATCCAGCATTCCACTTACCGTCGCGAACCCCTTTGGGAGTTAATCTAGAGACGACGCCTGCGGGAAAAACAATCACGGCAGCGTCTTGGTTTAAGTGTTTGCGGATCGCCATTACGCTTTCACGGTTGGTATTGCCGGTCATATTGTCCACCGCTAACAAACACGGCTGTATATTTTTAATTCCCATTAGAATTTCATTGGCAACAATTTTGACATCATGCCTAACAGAACGAACCAGCTTTAGTAGTGCCAAACCATCGAGAGAGCCGATAGGATGGTTGGCAATGATAACCACCCGGCCCTGAGAGGGAATACGCTCTTGCTCGGTGTCGCGTACACTGTAGCTCGCATTGAAGTAGTCAAGCACTTGGTCAACAAAGTCAAAGCCTTTTACGTGGGGATATTTTTTATCAAATGCTTTAAATTCGTGCTGATGCAAAATTTTTTTTAGTAGCCATACCATGGGTTTAAAAAATTGTTTTTTTAAAACACTGTCAGATGGCAGCCGTTGTTTTAACAGCTTCTCGATATCAAACATAAGGGCATCTCAAAAAATTAGCGTTTGTCTTAGTGGGTGGTTTATCCGGAAATGATCGCAGCGCACAGCAAAAATGTATTTTGCACTGTTGGCAGACTTGAAAACAATGGCTCGCCTTTATCAACATGCTGTGAATAATTCTTTAAAGACTCTGCATCGGCTGCCATTATTGCGGGTGGGTTCTAGGGCAAATTAATGTTGCTTCCCCTATTCATAAAACGTACTTTATCCAGCAGTGAAAAAAACGACATTGCAACATGGCCCCGAGCAATATTTTGCTGGCCAATCACAAACGCTAAACGCCACTGTTCAAACATGATTTTATAGGCAGTAAACACGCTATATTTAGGGTCATACATATTGGTGGATTCAGAGGTAACGCCATTGACTTCAATAATTTTAAAATCACCTTTTTGAAAACTGTCCATATCATTAGCACGAACGTCGTAACGACCAAAGAAAAAATCCGGTAAACTTTGGCTAAGTTGATCTATCACCACTTCAAGGGCTTTACTGCGGTAAGACTCTCCCTCTAAAAACAGCGAGCCGCGCGAGTGTGTACCCAAGCGTACAAGTGCTACCTGTTCGCCACTATCCGGGACCTGATCCAATTCACTACGGTGCTGAGCAAGTAAAAACCGAGCCATATAGTGCAGGCGTGGATGCGCCAGGATCAAATCTTCGAGGGTGTCACGGCCATTGCCAGTAATACTGGGAAAGCACTTGCGGGTAAGAGAAAAAATATGGCCTTGATTCTGTATCGGCAAGCGATAGTAAAATACCCCCATTTCAATGGATCCAACATACTCTTGAATAATGGAGTCAAAATGAGCCTGGCTTAAATAGCCGCGCAACTGCTCTTTATCGTCAATGATGGCGACATCAATACCCCGCTGCCCAGATTCAGGCTTGGCGACAATGGGATAGCTCAACTTTTGACTGAGCATAAACTGGTCACAAGCGCTTAACTGTTGCTCGACTGGCTGACCGCGGCGCAAAAGTAAGGTTGCGGCAACGTGTTTGGGCATGGCTGCTTGCAATTGCAGAAGACTTCGACTTTTTTCATCGCTGACAAATCCACTGCCACTCATCCCAGGGTTTACTGCCGTAAAGCTCAGCCCTCGGTATCGAAGCGTTAGCAGAAAGATATAAATACCGACCGGGATGTAGAAAATCCACGTTGGCCAGAACTCCCAGCGCAGTGCGCGTTTAAAAGAGGACGCCAACAAACGTCGTCGCCGATAGCTGAACATTAGGCAGTCTCTTTTACCGTTTTTTTATGCACGATCGTGGACGGCGCAACGCCGAAGTGATCATTTACCGGATGGCCAGAAAAGCGCATCATTGCCGCCATAAGCGCATAGTGATGTACGCTGTGGCCCTGCATAAACTGCAGCTCTCTGCCGAGGGAGGACTGGGTAATTTCGCCATTGGGAGTAGCGACATCATTACACATCAATACCTTTAAGGGCTGATCGACCTTTGCACGGGCCTTCAATTCAAGGAAAAACAAGCGCAACTGACTAATGACGCCCAAGGCATAATCTTTATCGGTTTCTAACTGACAGTCACGATTGCGTTGGTCATAATCGATCAGGCCCGAGTCATAATCCCGCTGAAAACACAAATAGTGGTCCAGAACATGCCTTAGGTGTTTACCTAAAGAAGATTCAAAATAAGGCTGTTGTACTCGTGTAAATTGGTCTACTGGCAATGCTTCCAGAAGACCAGAAGCGGCATTCAGTGTTGATATATTACTGTCTACAAGGCTGTTTAAGTGTGTGTCGCTCAAAAATTGACTCCAATTGGTATAGACATCGATAGAATTTGTCTTTTCCGCGATAATTGACGTTGTTCCTGCAGAATCCGACTAACTTGGCTCCTGCTTGACTCCTGTATTAGGACTGTAGTGCCTAACACCTATTTATCCAGTATAAATCAGATTTTGCCGCTTGTGCCCGCACAAAAGCGATTGCCTGGCAGTATCATTTTGCTCATATCGCTATTTTCATTGATGTTGTCACCGACCACAAAATCACCAGGGCCTAAGTTGGTAAACCTTGGACTACACTTAAGGGGATCTCTAATAATTGTCTTTTTCCGCGATCTCGACGCAAGCGTTGTACTCGAATCCTTATGTAGCCCCAGTTCACTGCTGTACTGACGTGATTTCACGAAAACCCCTAATGTTTAGAGGAGCCCTTAAATATTTTATGGTGAAGCAAGCGTGTGGGTGAAGCCATCATTAAAATGCACTTTAGGCTTATTTCGGCCAGGGGTATTCTCTAATTCGCCTATTCATTGTAAAAAAGCCCTATGGCCTGTGCCAGTCAGCAGCTAGGACAACAGCGGGCTATAATAATTCAGATTGAGGGTATTTGCATGGGATATTTGGATGGGATAGCTGCATCGGATAGTTGACAGTTTTATGACATAGTGAGTGTCTGTCCATAAACCATCTATAAACCAGGCAATTGGTGAGCAAGTTGGCGGCCAGGGGCCAGCTATTCACCGCAAACGCCTGGTTTTTCAGTGTGTTAAGCCTAGGTTGTTCCCGATAAGTGATTATCGTTTAAGCACGGGCGCTACCCAATTAAGATGTATAAGGCTTTTCAGGATTCTGAGACCTTTGCACGAAAGCCATTTTGCTCTTATGCGGCGTTAAAAATGTACTCAATCGGTTATTTATTACCTATAAACTCCCTCTTTCCGTGCATTTTTGCCTTGCCTAAAAGCAAAATCATCTTCCGTGCAAAGGTCTTATTCTATAATTACCTGCATTGAGTATTCAGCAGAGAAACACGCTTTTGCTAAGGAACCATTGCTAAAGCCTGTTGTTTATAGGCATAATCCTGGACACTTCAGCTCACCGCTGATTTTGACCTAAGAAACTGACAGAGTAAAAAAATGCTTTGTTTGTTGTCCGCCTTTAGAGCGGTTTTAAAAACGCCACAGCGACTTGCGCGCTTTCTCAGGCCTCCGTATTGCCTGCCTTAGGCAGACTGGTTTTATGGCCTTATTTTTTTGCGCAAATTCTGTGT
>JBCBZU010000284.1:0-3709 GCA_039815165.1 Pseudomonadota bacterium | reverse complement strand
GAAGCACGCAGATCGGTTGCCATTACGGGTGCCGCCTTCAAACGATTAACGCCCGTGATAATGGCCGTATTACCTTCTAGCTTGATGTTGGCGCCCATGCGATTGAGTTCATGTACCTGAATCAAACGATTCTCGAAAATGGTTTCAATCACTGTGCCCACGCCCTCTGCTACGGCATTCATGGCAGTGAATTGGGCTTGCATATCGGTCGGAAAAGCCGGATAGGGTGCCGTTTTCAAATTGACGGCTCTGGGGCGGTTATCCTTCATATCCAGTTCGATCCAATCTTCACCGGTACAGATATGAGCACCTGCCTCTGTCAACTTCAGCAGTACAGATTCGAGAATCTCTTCACTGGTATCGCGCAACTTTACACGCCCACGAGTCGCCGCGGCAGCGGTCAAATAGGTGCCTGTTTCAATGCGGTCAGGCATGACATCGTAGTGACAACCCTGGAGAGACGCAACGCCATTAACCACTAAGGTGTCTGTGCCAATCCCTTCAATATCAGCACCCATGGCACATAGGCAGTGGGCGAGATCAACCACTTCCGGCTCGCGAGCCGCGTTCTCCAAGACTGTTTTACCTTTTGCCAACACGGCTGCCATTAATAGATTTTCGGTACCACCCACGGTAACCGTATCCATAAAAATGTGGGCGCCTTTTAGTCCGGCTGGGCATTGCGCCCGGATATAGCCCTCATCCACATCAATTGCTGCGCCCATGGCCTCCAGGCCACGGAGGTGAATATCCACAGGGCGGCTACCGATGGCGCACCCCCCTGGGAAAGAAACATTGGCTTCACCAAAGCGGGCCAACATGGGGCCCAAGACTAAAATAGAGGCGCGCATGGTTTTCACCAGCTCGTAGGGAGCGGTGTAATCGCAGATAGTATTCGCATCAATCTCTACACTCATTTTTTCGTTGAGCGTAACCGATAACCCCATACTGCGCAGTAAGGCCAACATGGTGGTAATGTCGTTTAAGTGGGGCAGGTTGCCAATAACAGTAGGAGTTTCTGCCAATAAGGTGGCCGCCAAAATAGGCAGTGCAGAATTTTTAGAACCAGAAATGCGAATATCGCCACTTATGGGGCCATTGCCACTAATGATCAATTTATCCATTAGGATGTGCGCCTTGTTATAAACGTATATGAGTTAGCTGATGGAATAAAATAGGAAGGCATACTTCATTGCAGAGCGACTATTATTATCAACTATTATCAACGAAGATAGATCTGAATACCCTATCTTCTATCCTCTGTCCTCTGTCTTTTGTCTTCTGACACTAGCCACTCGGAACCAAGGTCTTCATATTGACCGCATGCACTTCACCACTGGCGATTTTTTCATTGAGCGCAGCATAGACCAATTGCTGCTTTTTGACTGGCATTAAGCCTTTAAAGCGTTCACTGGTAATGACCAGATTGAGGTGACTACCCTCAAAATCCGCTTCAATATCCGCATCGGGGAAATGTTGTTCTAACAGAATTTTAATGGCTTCGATATCCATGGCAACAGAGATCACTACTAAAAGTTCGCCAGTGTAATAAAAAACCCCTAACAGCGCATCTTATTTTGCCATTTGTTGGGCGATATCATGAGAGATAGAGGCGATTCCAATAAGGCCGTTATTCGCGCTTAGGCAAAACCACTAAACAATTGGCCCAATCCCGATACCTCTGAGCCACTGGCACTTTTGATTAAACGCTGGTTGGTCTGGTTGATCAACTCGTTGATATTGGATATTTCGCCATCGCCGGTGTCTTTATCATTGTCCTTGACCTTGTCTTTATCGTCTGCTGAAGAAGAGGTATTGGCCGCTGCTACCGACGCCGTTGCGGATGTCTGTTCCACCTCATCGGTATTTTGTTCAGATTCTGGCAGGCGCTGCTGCCGCTGTTGTTCGGCTAAAGCGACCCGCGCCTGGGCTTCCATCTGAGTGGCTTCGGCAGCCACGGCTCTATCTTGAGGAGAGGGTTCAGCAGGCGCCAGTGCCGCACGGCGGATTACCTGTGCCTTTTGAATAGTGGCCTGTGGGTCACCACTGACGGGGCTGGTGCTGATCGACACTTCGCCAGCAACTGCATAATTGACACCATCCGGGCCACGTTCATATTGATATCGAGGCGCTCCTGCGTATTGGCCACCCGCAGCGGCATGGGCCTGTTCATGATTGCGGACTTCACGATCACGGGCAGAGAGCTGCTGAATTTGTTGCTGCTCTATCTGCTCCTGCCGCTGCTCCGCGCGGTTTTTCTGATTGTCCTCACGACTTGTGGGCGGCTCGGAGAGCTTTTCTTGGGCTGACTGGGCTTGAGTCGCCTGGGCATCAGTAGTGGTTTTAGCGCCTTCTTTGGCTTGTTGCAAAGGCTTAAGGACTGAGCTTGAATGTTCAGAGCTGATGGTTTTAACGGAGTTGTCGGATGCAAGTGTGGCGCCCACAGCAAAGGGCTTGGCACCTTCGCTGGCACTAAAAAAGGGAGATGTATAGTTTGACGAGGAGTGGATGTTCACCGCTCAGCTTTACCTGTATCAGGTCTTAATATCGATCAGTGCTCCCAATGCTTCATCCGCCACTTTGACCACATTCGCTGAGGCATCAAAAAGGTTTTGCTGCTTTTGAATGTTGATCGCAGGTTCAACGATATCAGTCGCTGTTGATGAAACCCGCTCAACGGTGCCAGAACGCACTAACTCGTTGGCCGATTCCACCATGGAGCGGCTACTGTTCTGCAAGCCATTGAGTCCCTGCTGGAGTACACCACCTATATTTGATTGGGGATTAATCATAAATCGCTACCTACGTCTGGCTGATAACTGAGTAATCATTAACAATGTGTAAAATAATACAAAAAATTAGGTCAAAAAACAGCCAGCAATTACCCTTTAATCAGACTGTTTTGGCACAATGGCGCTACTTTTCCAGCAATTTATCTATATCTAAATACTGAGAGGCATCGATGCGCGAAGCATTAGTCAAAAAAGGAATATGACCAAGGAAGGGGGCTGATATGCGCGTTCGCAGGCTTGCAATATTCTCGTGCATCACTGGCATATCAGGGTCAATGGTATTCGCGACCCAGCCCGCAATGGCAAGTCCATCTGCATAAATAGCCTCTACCGTTAATAGCGCGTGGCTAATACAGCCTAAACGCAGACCTACCACCAACACTACGGGCAAATTCAGGTGTTTAGGCAAGGCGGCCAGGGTCTCAGTGTCATTGAGAGGAACCCGCCAGCCACCGGCCCCTTCAACAACAATAAAGTGCTGTTTGTATTCATTTATTATGGGAGCACACCGCTGTGCAAGGGATTGTGCAGTCAATGTCCTGTGATTCTGGGCCAAAGCAATATGGGGCGCTATTGCGGGTGCCAGGGCAACAGGGTTCACCTGCTTATAGGGCAAGTCTGTCGTCATTGCTGATTTAAGCGCCAAAGCATCGCCATTGCACAGACCCTGTTCACCGGGTTCACAGCCGGCGGCAATGGGCTTTAGAGCAAGCGTCGCCAGGCCCTTGCTCGCAGCAGACTTAAGAAGTCCTATGCTGACAAAGGTTTTACCGATCTCAGTATCGGTTCCGGCAATAAAAAAATGATGTGGCATATAAACAGTATTATCCTAATTTGTACTTTTTCTAATAAAAGCCATCCCCAACAAAAGCATTTGCCGCCAGGGCAAAATAGAAAAAATCTGCTTTACTTACTAT
>JBCBZU010000483.1:0-1882 GCA_039815165.1 Pseudomonadota bacterium | reverse complement strand
CGTGAACTCGTGGTTAATACCATTGACGAGGCCGCAGGAGACACCCTTATGACGATTGCAGAACAAATTGAGCGAGAAGTTGCTGAAAAGTACGAGCAACAACTAGCCGATATGGCGAAGGAAAAAGCCTTGGCTAATCAAGAAAAAGAGTTGGCAAATCAAGAAAAAGCGTTGGCTAACCAAGAAAAAGAGCTGGCTAATCAAGAAAAAGAAATCTTGCTTAAACAGCTTCGTGATGCGGGTATTGACCCTGATATTCATCACTAACTAATGGAAAAAGTGGATTCTGTAAATAATTCTGTGTAACTGCCCGTTTAGCACTTCAGCCTAATGCGGTTTTTGTCATTCATGCCATAATCGATACTGTCACTGTTGGCTGTTTCAACAATTAAATAAATGCGTCCCATTTTTCGGGAAAACCCTCCACCTTTGGCGGATACGATAGCAAGCTGGTAGAAACTACGACAGCAATTCGATAAGAATATTTTTTGCTACGATAGCAGTGTGGGAAAATAGGTAATTATTAACAGAGTCTCAAATTGCAAAAAATGCTAACATTTTATGGGCTTCGAAAGGTGATGGAGGGAATATTTTTTAATCATCCATTTTCTTTGGCCGTTCTACTTTCGCGTAACCTATCGAAGAACCATTTAAACGCTCTATTGGTTAAATAAAATGATTACCCCTGTGCACAAGATGGTAGGGCATTCCTGGTAAATAAACGCGTTTCTATTTTGGCATAACATCCTCCTTGATGTATTCACTATTAAACTAAAGTTGATAAAAAAACATTCCCTTTATTACCTTTTCTCTAAGGATATGGCTCGTCGCCAATCCAGTGTTGCACTCCATGCCACAATCCATTAAAGTTCAGCCAAAAGGTCTTGTTGACCGTAGCTAACAGTTTTTACTTTTGTTTGTTTGTGCCCAGTCCCGCCTTGCGCTTTTACATACCTGTTAAGCATATTCACACCATTGTTGATCACGGATAAATAAATTGATTGGCCCCCCCCTATGACCATAAAAAATACTGTCTTCTTTGGCTGTTTGATCATCAGTTCACTGGCTTTCGCCAATACTGAAATTCCCGATTACTACGATGAGCCTGGCCACAGTCCGTTTAGGCAGTCCGGTCAACAATTGCTCGGGGATAATGTTGACCCTTTTTCCGGGCAGTTGAGTATAGCCCACACCGACTTTTTTATCCCCGGCGACGGGGGCTTGGATTTAAGTATTATCCGCTCATACAGCAGCTATCGTGCGGGCAAACCCTCAAGTGGTAAATCCCTAGTGGGTCAAGGTTGGGATATACACATGGGCCGAGTGTATTTTGATGGTGTTCTTAATAAGAGTCTCTGTCCTCTCTACAGAAATAACACGACAGCAGAAGACAACCCAGTATTGGAACTTGCAGACGGCACCCGCAAAGTCTTTTATCGCTCAAATTCCTATAACTTAGGCGGCTCATCCAGATCGCCTGACTTTATCACCAAGGACTTCTGGATCGCCGATTGTATTAATCACCGATATAAAGAAGGATCGACTACTTATGAAGAGGGCGGTCTGATCGTGACGTCTCCCCAAGGTATTGAATATCGATTTGATCGCCAATCGCGCACTCAATCCGGTAGTTTGGCCTACCTCGTCACTGAAATTGAAGACCCAAGAGGCAATAGAATCGATATTGACTATAAGCGAAAAACCGATTCCACTTTTAATCAAATTATCTATGCAATTATAGACAGAGTCTCATCTAACGATGGCCGTTCGCTTCGGTTTTATTACAACAAAAAAAGTAATGACGGAATCCCATTGCTTACCAGTATTAGTGGCGAGGGCAAGACGGTTAAATATTTCTATGACGATGAGCCACTGTTTATAT
>JBCBZU010000364.1:0-2909 GCA_039815165.1 Pseudomonadota bacterium | reverse complement strand
TTGGGTTTGTCAAGGAGGAACGCAGGCGCTTGCGACGAGTAGTCCTTGATAAACCCAATAGCCGTTATACCCTGCTGGCGGGGTTCAGCTCGCTGGAACCCTGCCTACCGGCGAGGGTAGAGTTAGCCCAGCGGCAAGGGGCAACGCCCCTTTTGAGCGAATAAACACCCACAGATCCTCCAGAAGACCCATAAATAAGGACTCATTATCAATAAAGATACAATTGATATAAGCCAATACAGAAAAAATCTGCTTTTTATTTGCAGTCGAAACCAATGGCGTAGCCCAACAGCAGAGGAAATTTGGAGGAAAAGTCCAAATTACCATGCTAAATCTGCCGGTACGAGTCCTAAAGCAAAAAAGACTGTTAGTTCAGCGGATATCCACTGGATAGACTTTTGGTTGGTAGCGACCTACAGTATTTATGCTATTGCAGGCGTATGTTGGATACCCGTTGTATGGATACAAATCCAACTCAAAAAGCTGATTATTAACAGCATAGAACAACAGTCTGAACTGCCCGAACCTTATTATAAACTTTATTAAGCTCTGGTTTTTGTTAGGGTGGCCTGCGTTTATTGGATTGCTTGTTATCTTTTTCTTAATGGTGATTAAACCTGTATGACATATGAATCTCGACACAAGGAAATCTGGTTTGTTTACGATGGTGAATGTCCATTGTGTAAAAATGCCGCTTTAGCCTTACGCATTAAAGAAGATTACGGCTCTCTGAATTTACTAAATACCAGAGATGAAAAAGATCACTATCTTATTGCTGAAATTAATAAACGTGCCCTTGATTTGGATGAAGGGATGATCATCTACGATGGTGATGAGTTCCTTCATGGCAAAGACGCTTTGCGATTTATGGCACGTTATGGTGACAATCGTGGTGTATTTAATTTTGCGAATAAGGCACTGTTTTGGTCAAATACACTTTCCAAGGTGGTTTACCCGTGGTTGCGTGGTGTACGTAATGCATTACTGCGTTTTAAAAAGGTAGGACGTATTGATAATTTAGCCCTTAAAAACGAGCCTATCTTTAAATCTATTTTTGGTGATTCTTGGGATGATTTGCCAATTGTGATGAAAAAGCATTATGCCAATCACCCTTATACCAACAATGTTACACGAGTTGCAGGCTCCCTAGATGTAATGTGTAAGCCGCCTTTAACCTATCTCTCGCCACTGATGAAAATCATGGGGCAAATTCCTACCCGTAATGAAAAAGAAGTTCCCATTACCGTTTATTTTGAAAGTGATCAAAATACCAAGTCCTTTCACTTTAATCGCATCTTTCGATTTAAAGGCCAAAAACCCTACCTGTTTCACTCTCGTATGTTGCAACTTAACGATAACCAAGTGATTGAGATTATGCGCTTTGGCCTAGGCTGGAAAATGCGTTATAACTGGGATGGTGAAAAAGTGATATTAGAACACGATGGTTATGCCCTCAGTTTATTTGGGCATTTTATCTCTATCCCCCAACTCTATTAATGGGCAAAGGGTATGCTGAAGAAATTCCGATAGATGATAAGACCTTTTCAATGATAACGCATATTACTCATCCGTGGTGGGGTAAGCTCTATGAATATAAAGGGCAGTTTGTGGTTGTAGAAGATTGATAGTGAAACGTGTTCTTGTCATTGGAGGTTACGGAAATTTCGGCAGCTTTATTGCTAAAGAATTAGTCAAGGATAAACATATTCAATTGATTATCGCAGGGCGTTCACTAGAGAAAGCTAATCGGTTGATTGAGAATGAAATAGAGGCTTACCATCAACCAGAAGCGGCTCAAGTTGATATTCATAAGAATTTCCCCAACGCTTTACAACAAATAAAACCCGATATAGTCATTCATACATCTGGCCCATTTCAAGCCCAAAGCTACCACGTTGCTAATGCTTGTATTGATTGTGGTGCCGACTATATTGATCTTGCCGATGGCCGCGAATTTGTTGCGGGTATTACCGCATTGTATGAAAAAGCAAAACAAGCGGGAGTCACCATCATCAGTGGGGCCAGCTCAGTCCCTTGTTTAACTTCAGCAATTGTTGACCAGTATATTGATGAATTTACTACACTGGAAAACTTGGATTACGGTATCACAACGGCTCAAAAAACTACTCGGGGATTAGCCACAACAGCGGCGATCTTAGGCTATACAGGTAAAATTTTCCGCACTCTGATTAATGGAAAGTCAACAGATGTTTATGGCTGGCAAGGGTTAAAAGCCCGTAAATTCCACCGATTGGGTTTTAGGTTGTTAGGGCATTGCGATATACCCGATTTAGCCCTATTTCCACAACGCTATCCCACCATTAAAACACTGCGCTTTTATGCAGGCTTGGAAATTAAATTTATCCATTTAATACTGTGGGTATTATCTTGGCTTGTGCGTACTGGCCTTATTGATAACCTGAGAAAGTCAGCGCCTTTATTACTGCGCTTGTCTTTTTTATTTGATTGGATGGGTACAGCCAGCAGTGGTTTCTATATGGAGTTATCGGGTGAAGGCGAAAATAGAAGTAAAAAATCTATACTGTTTGAACTTGTCGCCCACTCTGGTGATGGCCCCTACATTCCCTGTATGCCCGCGATTCTATTAGCTAAAAAACTGGCCAATGGACAGCGGGTAGAGAAGGGCGCTTATCCCTGTGTGGACCTTATATCCTATGATGAATATATAGGGGCTTTAAAAGCATTGGATATTACATGGCATGTAACTCAATAGACAGCAATATGTTTAGTTATAGCCCTATTAAAATAATATAGTGTTAGTGTGATGATCAAACGCAGCATGTTAATTAATGCCTCACAAAGTGAGTCGGGTCACCGGAGGAGGCTGCTCGTCGACCTTGGCGTCGCTCGTCGCCATGGATGCTGTCGTCAGCGCCAGGACAAGGCCT
>JBCBZU010000115.1:0-6483 GCA_039815165.1 Pseudomonadota bacterium | reverse complement strand
TATCGCCTCTACGTGACTTAAGGGCAGCCAGCACGCAGGGGAATAGCGGTAGATATTTTCACGGGTAAATGCGCCCATACGGCCGCAGCCAATAACAGCAGCGTTTAATCTTGCCATTGTAATAAATAAGTAATGGGTGAATTTTCTCTGGCAAGCAGGGCATCGTAAGCCTGTTTTAGCTGATGCCAAGGCCAGTGACCAGAGATAAGCAGGTCGGGGTTTAAGCGGCCGCAGTTGATTTGTTGTAGTAAAAACTGAATATTGTCCGCTTCATTAAATTTTAAAAATTCGCGGCTGTCTATCGTTGCCGGGGCCATTCCCACTGCTTGTATGCGCAATTGTTTATCGTAAAAATATTGGCTGTCTAAAGGGTTCAGGTTAGCCTGGCTTTGTCCTCTGCCAGGAAAACCCAAGGCGCTAATCGTGCCGTTGCGCCCCGCCAGTTCTAAGGCGAGTTGCCAGTCGCTCCAGCTATTGGTGGTGGTTATCACCGTATCGGCTAAACGCTCTCCCAAGCGATCAAACAGTGAGTCAATTTGCCGACGACAAAATACGCCTTTTGCACCGGCCGTCAGTGCCTTTTCTGCGGGAATAGGGTGTTCAGACAGGGCGTAAACCTCTGCACCGGCATTGTTGGCCACCGCCGTTGTGCTCAGTCCAAGGGCTCCCAGACCAATAATCACCACAGGGCTGCCATAACAAACAGTGGATTTTAAAATAGCGTCATAGGCGAGATGGTATAAATAGGTACAGGCAGCGTGCTGTTGCGAAATACCTGCGGGCAGCACGGCCATAATATCCTGCGCTGTACAGATATAGTGACTCCGGTGAGAAGCGCCGGTCAGTATATAATCGCCTTCAGCAATGGATTGCACTCCACGACCACAGGCGATCACTCTCGCCACGTTGCAGTAACCGACTAAACGTGGATAGACCTTGCCCGGTCTTAGGGGAGGCATGCCTGAATAGGCCGCTAATTCCGTACCCGGAGAAATGGCCGAGACCATGGTTTCACACAGTAAGTGTTGATCGCTTAATTCATCACGACTGAGTTGCTCGTCTGCAAACACCAGTTCAAAAGGATTAAGTAGTCGGGCCACTTTGGCATTGATGTTCATGGTGTTAGCACATCCATTAAGGCCAGCCTTTGCCAATCGTGATATAGGCACTGTGTTTGTCCCTTAACAGTGATGAGTTATCGATAAAGTGCGCGCCGTCACTAAGCGCTAAGTCCCTGTCTGTGTCATCGTTGACCTTATTATTTTGCAGTTGTTGGGGTGGTCGAAATTGCCATTTTTTATTTTCATCTTTTTGCCAATAAGTGGAGTTGCGAAAATGGTCCAACACAAAATTCAATCCTTTTTGATCAACGCCGAGCCATTCGCAAAAGAGGGGAAAGTATTGCATGGCTTGCTGCTGGTAATAGTCCACCAGTTTAAGCGCTTGTTCACGACTGAGGCGGCCGTGGCGAATTTCCCGACAGGCGTGGTCAGTGACTTTAGCGTAGCCGTGTTTATACCACTTAATGGTATCGTGAATATCCATATAGTTAAAACAATCCACGTAATCGTAGCAGTCAAAGGTGCGTGCAAAGCGTGCCGTTTTATACTGGTAGTGTTTAATCATCTGTTGGTGCTGGGCTTTGGGGTCCCAGCGCACGTAGTGACTTAAGTAAATACCGCGAACGCCTACCTGGTGTAGTTCATCATCATCGGGATAGCGGTATTGCCAAATATCGCCTTCGGTTAAGGTATCAAAATCTGACAGCAGATCATCCGCTTCCATTCCCATTAAGTCGTGGTCTTTGCGATAGCGTCGGGTCATTTCGACTGCGTGCTCGTGGGAGAACATGCCGCTTTGCTCTACCCCTTGGTGTGCGCCCCAAATAATTAAGGGTATTTTATAGCGAACGGCGGTTTGTACCGGGAATACCGTTTGCCCGGCAATACAGTGCCAATAGATGCTGCCTAGTTGTCGCAGGGTGCTTCGGGTAATTTTTTTTACAGAAACCGGGTTAACGTTTTGAATAAGAATATCGCAGTTAAACTGAATGCGCAGATTGGCCAGGTTGTGAATCCCCAAGGGAGTATTCCAGTACTTGTTATAGCTAACAATAAGCGGGTTTAGTTTTAAGCGATTTTTTACCAGATGCAAAATAAAATAACTGTCCTGCCCGCCCGTTACGGGAACAATACAGTCATAGGTGCTGGGCGATGGGCTGCGGTAGTCATTGACTAATGCTTCCAGCAGCGACCAGCGATAGTCCCAGTCAAGGCTGTCTTTTTCTTCGTGTATTCTGCAACCGGAGCAAATACCCTGGTCATCAATGGTTAAGCCGAGGGGGTGGTCGGTACTGTATAAGCAGCGCTGGCAGTAGTCAATCTCAGTCATGACGCATACCAATAAGTCCGTTGGTAGTGTGCTGAGCGCACGGGCATTGCGCTGATAGCGCTAAGCTGCTGCTTGTAGTGCTGTAGCTGATGTTCACGGTAATTAAGAACATTGCCCATGGCCACTGCGGCGACTCGCGTATCTAACAAGGCTTTTTCTAATTGCCTGCATTCACTGAGCCCGCCAAAGGCGATAAGCGGTACTTGGATATTGGCAAAGTAATCGAGTAGTGTAAATTGAAAGCTATTGGCTCGCCCTTCGTTTACATGGTCAATAACGATTGCCTCAGAAATAACATTGTCTGCCAATAAGCCCAGCACTGGCTCACTCATTGCCCGGTAGCGATTATGTTTATAGTCATACCATTGGATGGATTGATCGGCCCCAATACCCAGGGGAATGCTGGCGACCACCGCCTGTGAGCCCAGGGCTGCCGCAATATCGTAGACTTGATCAGGGTTTTGGTGCAGCAGTTGGTCAATCGCAATACGCTCGACGCCACCTTGAACGGCCGCGATTGCCGAGGCGGCTGAGTCAATACCGCCGGCATAGGTTAATGGTGTCGAGCAATGCAGTTGGCGAATTTTTTCTATAAGCTCCATATTAGGGCCAGCACCAGACTGGCTGCGGCTGATGTCCTGGATAAGAATTTCATCGGCCCCCCACCTGTCCAGATTTTCTATAATGCACTCGGGTTTGCCCAGCGGGAGATAGCGCTGGAAGCCAAAGGATTGAACTGCCCAATGATTGCGTATGGTCACTACTGCGATAAGTCGTTTTCTAAGCATGCAGGCATTCCGTAAGCGTGGCTTGCATAAGCGCTATACCGGCCGATTGGCTTTTTTCCGGGTGAAACTGAAAGCCATAAATATTATCGTTGGCGATAGCGGCAGTGATGGGCGGGTCATGGGCAAGCCTGCCCATCTGGCTGGTGCCGATAATATAGTGTTGCGCGGTAACAAATGCATAGCCATGGTTAAAGTAATATTCGGTATTGTGTTGCGCAAACATTTTGTTCGCTTGTTGAAGCGCTATTGTGTTCCAGCCAATGTGCCATTGGGCCTTGGCCAGCGCTTTGACTTCACCCTCAATTAAACCCAGGCCCCTGGTGCTGCCTTGTTCATAGGAAATATCTGCCAATAGCTGCATGCCTAAGCACACGCCTATA
Source organism: Pseudomonadota bacterium (assembly GCA_039815165.1). Classification (GTDB taxonomy): domain Bacteria; phylum Pseudomonadota; class Gammaproteobacteria; order Pseudomonadales; family Cellvibrionaceae; genus CANLBN01. Next base: position 2,924 of record JBCBZU010000115.1, on the reverse strand, counting down.
ATACCTTTGCCGCCACGGGCAAATTCAATAATGGCATGGTCCATGCCCAGTTGTTGCAGTGCCGTCATGGCCGCGGGAAAGGCGCCAACCCCGGGGATAATGGCCGCATCAACCATGGGCAACTGTGATGGCTTATCAATCAGTTTGCCCTTGTAGCCTAAGACTTCAACGGTATTTTTCATTGACTGTGTATTGCCGGCACCGTAGTCAATAATGCCGATAAGGATTTTTTTACTGCTGGGCTTGTGGCCTTTGCTCATAGGCCTTTACCCACAGTAAAGCGTCGCCTTATGGCGCCACCGGGTTCGATAGTGAATAACTTTTTGTTGACCGATGCATGCACTTTTTGCCAAAACTGGCTAACAGAAATATCAATAAATTCACAGAAGCTTTCTATGTACTGATCGCTACAGCAGTGATCGTATTGCTCTACCAGTGCAATGCCTTCGGCGCGGCTCATTCGTGCCAGGCGAATTTCTTCATTGACGTAGTCGGTGACTCGACCGAAGCCAAATTTGTAGTATTTGATCATTTGGTTAAGCGTTACCCAGTCTTCATCCAGCGAGGTGACTCCGTAGAGATCGCCGGTATTCTCCACACTGTCTTGCCGTATTTTTAAACCTTGCAGGCAGGCATAATCGGCATTGTTGACCAGTGACCAATCCCCCAGAAACCAGCCTAAATACACAATTTGAATATTGGATTGTTCAAAGGCACCGGTACTGGGGTAGCGGTAGGGAATCAAATCGCCGTGATCACCGTGGCTGCTTAGTATCCAATCCATGGCGCCACCGGCAAGGGTATTCATATTGCGCAAATTGTTGCCATCGTAACCGGTGCGTCCCAGTGTCTTCATATCACCGAGCTGTAGGCCCGGATTTTCACCCCATAAAATCAGCGGGATATCGTAGTGAATCGCCAGCTGCGGCACTGAACTGAATAGGGCTAACTCGGTTGATTTGCACCAATTGGTAAATTGTAAAAACCCCTCGCGCATCAATTGTTGCCAGGTACCGGGCGCCGGTGCGCTGACCACGCAATCAAAGCCCAGCTCAATCAGTGATGAAATATTATCGACGCCTCGTTCGGTGACTTGTTGTGGTGGATAAGACAGGCAAACCAGTAGCGGGTTAAAGCCCAGTTTGTCGCGCACAAACAGTGCCTGGCGGGTGCTGTCTTTGCCACCACTAACGCCAATAATGCAGTCAAAATGCGTTTTACGACTTTTAGGTGCGGCTTCAATCAGCTCGTATAAAATTTCGCTACGTTCGGCCCAATCGACTTTTTTAAGTGCTTGATAATAGTGACAGGCCGGGCAGATGCCATCATCCGTAAAGACGGTATTGGGTCGAGTATCCGGTTGCAGGCATTGGCGACAGTATTGCATCAGGCAGTACCCGACGCGACACAGTGCGCGAGGCACACAATATTTTTATGGGGTAGAGGGCAGGGCGGAGCGTAGTCCGGCAATGCCGATACAACGGTTTTTCCCAAGGCCAGGCCAATGACCATGGCATAGCTCTGACAGCCGACAATAATATCTGCACTGGCCATCAGTGTGCTTAATGAATCGCTTTCGTTAACGTCAATATCAATGGCAGAATAATAGTGAGTTAAGTAAGGCTGATACTTACCGCTGGGGTCTGAGGGATGAGGGCGAATAATAATGCGCTTAAAGTCTTGAAGTTTTAATGCGCGATAATGGTTTAGAAAATAATCCAATGCCTCAATCTCACCGGGTTTTTCTGAGCGATTCCAGGGGAGTCGTATTGGCTCCATTAAAAAAAGACAAGTCGAGTCTGCTGCCGGTGAACGACTTTTTTGCTGTTGCTTTATTTCCTTAAGCTGCCTTTCTAAGAACGCATTATGTCTTTGCTGTACAACAATATCCGAAAACTGTTGTGAAGCCAGCGAATAGGCGTATTGATCCGTCACCCACAGTGCATCGGGTAAAATCGTATTTTGATTGCGAATAAAGCGATCAGGATAATTGACCCAATGGTCCAGCACCGCAATACTGTGAATAGTATTGTTGGCAGCGTAGCCTCGGGCATTATGCTCTAAATCGCTCGACCAGCCCGAGCCCGAGAGTAAACAGCTTGCGCCTGTCATCGCATCTTTATAATCACGGTATTCAAAATCGCCTATTTGAGTTTTATAAATAGACGCGGCGGGTCCCTGCAAGCACAGTGCGTAGTGATTGTCGGGCAGGTGGCCACCCGCGAGCCAGGCAATAATATGATTGGCAGCGCCAGCGTCGTGGGCAACAATAGCAGTATGGCCGACTTGAGTCACTGGGGTTCTCTTAGGGATTTTGGGTAAATAATTTAGCGCTTGTTAGCCTGAAACGCCGCAAAGTGTAAAATGTCAACCGCTTGGCCATCGATTAGCTCCTGTTGGCTACGTTGTCCATCTGCACGCATGCCACAGTTTTTCATAATGGCAAGCATGCCGTGGTTGCAGGCAAGAGTACCTGCCGTCACTTTTCTGACGTTTACCGCATTTAACAAGGTAGACAAAAGCAATAACCATGCCTCCCTGCCAAAGCCTTGTCCCCAGACCTGTGGATCACCGATCAATATGCCAATGTCTGCTGTGCGGTGGGCTCTGGCAAAATAGACCGTCATGGTGCCTATATAGCGCTGGTGCCGCCGTTGATTAATCGATAAGAACAGGGCATCACTTTTATTGATGCTGTGAAAATAGTCTTTGCAGCTATCCATGTTGTGGTGTGTAAAGCGCTGATTACTAAAGCGCATCACTTCAGTATTATTTAACCAACTGACATAGTCAGCAGTTATATTTTCAGTGGTGAACAAGTCTAAGGTGAGGCGTTCGCTTTGCAGTGGAAACAAGGCTTTGGTGTCGTGCAGGTTTAGCAAGATGGCGCCTCTTAAATGTGAACTTAAAGATGAACTTACTAC
>JBCBZU010000299.1:0-3551 GCA_039815165.1 Pseudomonadota bacterium | reverse complement strand
CTTATTGGTCGGAACTTATGGAACGGACTTAAATCTATACCACAAAAGAGAAAAAAGATTTTACCGAATTCCACTTGTCCTAAAAGACATCCAAGAATTCAACTGAAGAAATAATATGGTCAATCTCTTTTTCAACGGCCACTTCTTCTGTGCGATCAGCCCATTCCACAATCGCCCCTATATAAGCACCATTGTTGTCGTGAATAGCGGTTGTGGTAATGCGAATAATCGATTGATGATGATTGAGCTCTTTATCGCAGGCTTTACTGCCCTTGTTCGCTTGACGAGTCACCTCATCGGCAATGGATGCCCACAAGGTATCTGCTTGATTATTTAATCGGTGATCAAAGTCAGTCATCGCTTTATTGCGATAAATCACCTGGCTGTTTTCATCGATAATCATGGTGCAGGTTGAAGAGTTGTCCAGGGCTTCTTTAATGGCCAGCACTTCTTTGGCTTGTGCCTCGGCCGCCTCTGCGGTCTGTTGGGCTTTTTGCGCACTTTCTTCTACTAATTTAGACTGCCTGGCCTGCTCTTCATTAGCGCTTTTTATATCAGCCACAGCATGATTAACGCCCGATGCAAGTACCCCTAGCTGGCCAGGATATTCATCGGTAATCGACTGCTCAAAATTACCTTTACTGACTTCATCCAGCACCAGATTAGTACCATTAATCGCGGTCGATAAATTATCGAGCAAACGATTAAAGGCGCGGCTGGTATCGCCTATCTCATCCTGATATTCATTATCGATGGCAATGCTGAAATCACCCTGTTCTTGTACCTGCTGAATGGTGCTGGCAAGTTGTAAAATGGGTGCGGACAACAGTCGGCTAATGTACCAGGCAAAACCCACAATCAATGCAATGCCGATGGCTGCAATGAAGATCAACATGTTCTGCAATGCAGTCACGCCGGCAAAGGCTTCTGATTGATCTTTCTCCGCTAAGATTGCCCATTGAATACCACTACCAATCTCCAGAGTCGAAAAAGCTGAGAGTACAGGTTTACCGGTATAGTCGGTAATAATATCCGTGGCGGCTTCACCATTGAATGCACGCTCTGTGGCCTTGGTTTTTACTGAGCCTGTTTCAGGATTTTTAAAAGAGGCACTGACACTGTGCTTTTCCGGGTCTAGGTATGAATCTGAGCGCATTAATAGATCCGGTCCCACAAGATAGCTTTCTCCGGTTTTTCCCATACCGTTGCGTTGAGTCATAATTTCATTGATCACTTCTAAGGGCATTTGATAAACCAAAACCCCCAGCATTTTTTCACCGTCATAAACCGGCGCAGCAATAAAGCTGGCAGGGGCATCGTAGGAGGGGCGGTAGGGGGCAAAGTCTTTTAATACGTATTCACCTGCGGGGAGTTGCGCGGCTTCCCTAAAGGCTTGGGCAAAATTAGTATCGGCATAGGGACCATTGATTAAGGAGGTGCCAAAGTCCAGCTCTTTGAATACCGAGTAAACGATGACGCCATTTTCGGGCTCAATAAGGAATATATCGTAAAAACCAAAGCGCTCTAAAAAACTGCGAAAGTTATTGTGATAGCGTGCATGCATACGGTGGTAGCTGGCTTTACCATCGGCTTTATCCAGTAAATGCTTTTCGCCCAGAGGGTTGCTATTGGTTTGAATATAGTTATATTGTGCGACAATGGCTTGTGCTGACAGTTGATCAATCAGCGCTTGCACATTAATACTGTCGCCATCATTGCGGTTTTTGTATTCGCCGGCAAAGTCTTGCTGATAGTAAACAGAGAGTTCTGCTTTAATCGCCTCGACATCCGCTGCGGATTTAAAACCATCGCGTTCACCCATACTGACGAAACTACGGTTAAAGGCAGCCATCGCATTGGCGATTTCCCGTTGGCCAGACATATCCAGTAGCTGCTCTTTAATAACGCTAAAGTATCGCTGTACGGATTTTGATTTCATTTCTCTTATGGATTCAAGCTGCCCGTAGGATTGACTTTCCAGCTCCTTTTGCGCCATATGGCTGGCGAGCAGAGAAACCACTAACATGGGAATTAAACCAACGACAAGCAATATAGTGATTTGCTTGCGGGCCAATGATTGATTCATAAACAGCGATTTCACTCTTCGTTCCTCGTTTATACATAGTGGTGCTGAAAAACTTAGCGCCGACAGGCTTTAAGTGAGAAAAATCTTATCGATTTTGCTCTAGACTAAAACTCCTCCCAATCACCATCGTCGTGATTGTGCTTAAAGCTGGCATTCGAAACCGGGGCCTTTGCCGCTGCAGGTGGAGCCGATTGCACATTGTTTGCTTCGGGCTTGGGTGTATTAGCAGGCTTAAATGTGCTAGTTGGTAGCGGTGACATATTACCTGCCGGCGAATGCCCACCAGCCGCTTTGGGCTTATTTTTTAAGGTAAAAAAACCGATAAGTTCACTGAGTTTTCCTGCCTGTTCAGACATACTCTGACTGGCTGCGGATGATTGCTCCACCAGCGCGGCATTTTGTTGGGTCATTTCATCCATTTGACCAACCGCCTCATTGACTTGTTGAATACCGGCATACTGCTCGGCAGAGGCCACTGAAAGATCACCGATCACGGCACTGACTTTTTTAACGGACTCGATAATTTCTTGCAGGGTTTTACCCGAGTCGTTGACCAATTTAGAACCGTTCTCGACTCTTTCGACAGAGTCGGTAATCAGATCTTTAATTTCTTTAGCCGCGTCGGCTGAACGTTGTGCCAGTGTTCGCACTTCACCCGCCACCACGGCAAATCCCCGGCCTTGTTCACCGGCACGGGCCGCTTCCACGGCCGCATTCAAGGCCAGTAAGTTAGTCTGGAAGGCAATTTCATCGATTACACTGATAATGGCGGCAATTTTATTACTGGACTCATTGATGCCCTGCATGGCACTGACGGCACTGCCGACAGCGCTGCCACCGGCCGTTGCGTGTTGTTCAGCCGTGGAGGTCATATCATTTGCACTGGTGGCATTATGGGTATTGGCTTCCACGCTACGGGTCATTTGTTCCATGCTGGCGGCTGTTTGTTCCAGTGAGGCCGCCTGCTGCTCAGTGCGTGTACTAAGATCACTCACCCCCAGAGCAATTTCAGACGAGCCGCTCTTCACCAGCATTGCCGATTCCTGAATATCGCCAATCACTCGTTGCAGATGCTCTACTGTGGCATTGACGTCCTGCTTCAACTGCGCAAAACTACCCTGGTATTCGGTTTCAATGGTTTTGGTTAAATCACCTTTGGCCAGGGCACCAACAACATCGAGGGTATCGTCGATGGAGTTAGAAAATACATCCATTAATTGGTTAAGACTTTCGCTTAGGTCTTTAAAAAAGCCGGACTTGTTATCGGGTGAAATACGGTGGCTTAACTCCCCTTTAATGGCACTGCTAACCAATGACTGCACGTCTTTTTCGATGGCGACTCTAAGCTTCTCAAGGGTGGCGTTGGCATCATTCTTCAATGAGGCAAACTCCCCTTGATAGGAAGTATCTATACGCTGGGATAGATCACCTTTGGACATGGCCTCGAATACCCGCGAGGTATCGT
>JBCBZU010000225.1:0-4502 GCA_039815165.1 Pseudomonadota bacterium | reverse complement strand
GTAATATAGTCAACCGCATTGTCGGCAACACCGATGCGCTGGAAAATATATTGGACAGATCTGAAACCGATGAATTGAAAACTATCCTCAACATCGTCAAAGATCAAACTGGCTATAATTTTTATTCTTATAGAGAATCAACCATTAAACGGCGTATTGCCCGGCGGATGTCCATTTGTGGGATCGCGGATATTCATGACTACAAAAGCTTTATCGTAGACAACAAGGAGGAGCTTGACACTTTTGTCAGAGATGCCTTTATTATTGTTTCAGAGTTTTATCGTGACACCAAAGAGTTTGATGTACTCCAGAAGCATCTGCAAAAAATACTGGACACCCATCGAATAGACCAGCAGTTTAGAGTGTGGGTTCCGGGCTGTGCAAGCGGTGAAGAAGCTTACACCATTGCCATGATGATTGAAGATTTAAAAAAGACAGGCGCCTATAACTTTGACATCAAAGTCATGGCAACCGATATTTCAGCCGATGCCATTGCCGATGCCAGACAAGGAGTATTTGATATCGATAAAATCACCAATCTACCCGAAGCATGGAAAAAGACCTATTGTGAGGTAAAGGGTGATACCATTACCGTTAAATCCAATATAAGAGAAAAGATATTATTTTCCGTTCACAATATCTTTGTTGACCCGCCCTTCTCTAAAATAAATTTAATCTCCTGTCGCAATCTGCTGATTTACTTTAACAAAAATTTACAAAAAAAAATAATAGAGCTATTTCATTTTTCATTGCAAAGGCAGGGTTTACTTTTTTTAGGCCCCTCAGAGGCAATCAGGGAAAAAGAACTGTTTGACGCTGTCGACGCTTCTGTAAAACTGTATAGCAGAGTAGATGGCATATCCAAAACACTGCTACAGACATCAAAACACCTTGGCTTTCCGGTAACAGTCAACTCCTACAAAGAGAAACGCAGCGATGATATCGAGAAAAAGATTATCAAGAGTATTGTTGATTTTTATGCGCCAGCGGTTATTGTCGCCAATCAGGACAATAAAATAGTCTATACCTCTGGCAATTTCTCTCCCTTATTATCCAAAGAAGGCGTATTTTTTAAAGATGATATTTTTGATCTGTTAAATCCCTCACTTAGGGCAAGCTGTCGCGCCATGTCATTTCGCGTCAGAAGAACTCAAGAAAAAACGCCGCCTATTAACTTCGATGTGACTATCAATGGTGAACCCTTTGAGGCCTCGGTTTATGTCTCAGTGCTCAATAATGAGTTACCTGACTGGATATTAATCTCTTATGTGGTGAAAAAGAGCCAATCAAACCTGTATCTTGAGCTTAATTCTTTAGAAAATAATGAATATATCGATGAAATCGAAAAAGAACTCAGCGCTACAAGAGAAAATTTGCAAACCGTTATTGAAGAACTGGAAACCACAAATGAACAGCTACAGGTTTACAATGAAGAACTGCAATCGACCAATGAGGAATACCAAAGCACCAATGAAGAGCTGCAGACGGTTAATGAAGAATTACAGTCTACCAATGAAGAGCTAATCACAACCAATGAAGAATATTCTCAAAAAACTCTTGAGCAGGCCCAATTATCCGCTGACTTAAGCAATATTCAAGAATCATTGAAAATTCCTGTTTTTGTGATAGACACTGAATATCGTATTCAACGGTTTACTGAAAGCTGCAGCTCTATTATCGATACGCATAAGCTAAAGGTAAATGATTTATTCTTTGCCCTACACTGGTACTCGGATATCCCCGATCTCAAGCAGTTGCTGGACATTGTTGAACAAGAAAAATTACCTAAAAAAACACAGATTACTGTATCCGACCGAAATTATGACTGCCAGGTATCTCCCTATAAAAACGCCAACGATGCATTTGATGGCTATACCATTATTTTTTACGAAACCACCGGGCTTAGAAAATCCCAAGAAGCCCTGGCAAGGGAAAAGCTTATCGCACAGACCACATTGCACAATATTATTGAAGGGGTGATTCGAATACGCGCAGACCAAACAATTGAGTATGCCAACCCGGCGGCACTATCCATTTTAGAAAGAGAGCTGGATGACTTGATTGATAAAGACATTAGCAAGCGTTTGCTATTGTTTGAAGATAACAATGATAAAGTAGATCTTCAGGGATGGATAAAGCGCTGTACCAGCGACAAGGTGGAAAACCTCAGTCCCGTTATTTTAAAAACACAATATGGCAAGGATGTGTTTGTTGATCTAACGATCTCGCCGCTAAAAGATATTGCAAGCTATGTTATTACCATTCGTGATGTTAGCGAAAAACAGGCGCAGATCAAACGCCTGGAATGGCAAAGTCAGCATGACTCACTAACGGGGCTGGTTAATCGCAGTGAAATGGAGAAACGCCTTGAGCGCACTATTTTAAGCTCCAAAAGAGAAAATACAGAATCTTCCCTGCTGTATATGGATTTAGATCAGTTTAAAGTCATTAACGATACCTGTGGGCATCTTGCAGGCGATCATTTACTGCAACAATTATCGCAACTGCTTATGGAGGTGATTCGCTCTCGCGATACTTTGGCGCGCCTGGGCGGTGATGAGTTTGCCTTGCTATTGGATAAGTGTCATCTTTCTGATGCAGAAAGCATTGCCGCCAAAGTACAGAAAAAGATTTGTGACTACCGCTTTGTATGGAAAGAGCGGGTATTCAGAGTCGGCGTCAGCATTGGTATTGTCAGCATTAACAAAGAGGTCAATCAAGTGGCTGAGATTTTAAGCGACGCTGATGCCGCGTGCTATGCCGCTAAGGAAAAAGGGCGCAATGCCATCCAAGTGCACAGCAAAGATGACGAACTGCTGGAAAAACAGCGCTCCGAGATGCACCGCATATCCGATATTAATCAGGCCATTGATGAAGATAAATTTAAACTGTATTTCCAGGACATACGCACCATAGACGATAACCGTATCGAAACCTGGGAAGTGCTTTTGCGTATGTTTAACGACAAGGGCGAGTTTTTGACCCCCACGGGCTTTTTACCCGCAGCAGAGCGTTTTGGCTTGATTGTGCGAATCGATAATTGGGTGCTGGAAAATACCATTAAAAATATTTGTGGCTACGTTAGCCCGAGTGATAGCAGTGCTTTCCCGAGAGTCAGTATTAATATTTCCGGGTATACATTAACGGACCCCGAATATATTAATAGACTTTCCACACTGCTCACCCACTATGCTTATCCGGCGGCGAATATTACCTTTGAAATTACAGAAACCGCCGCTATTTCGAATCTGCTAAAAGCCAAAGAATTTATTGCATGCGCTCGCGAAATCGGCTGCAATTTTGCTTTAGACGACTTCGGTACGGGTATGAGCTCGCTGTCTTACTTAAGGGATTTACCTCTGGATTATCTAAAAATTGATGCATCCTTTATTCGCAATGTGGTCACTGATGATATCGACTCGGCACTGGTTAAATCGGTTACCGATGTTGCTCACCGCTTGTCACTAAAGGTGATTGCCGAAGGAGTAGAGGATCAATCGCAACACCAGCACCTGCGGGATTTAGGCATAGATTGTGTGCAGGGCTTTTATGTGAGCAAACCGAGGCCCTTTGAAGAGTTTATTGCCGAGGTGGGAATAACGGAATAATCCGCAGTATCGAGAAGCCACCGGCTTCAGACTCTGATCAATCTATTTGTGCGCCGTTAAACCCTAGAATCTGCTTACCGGTGGCCATCGGTAATCCTATAGTAAAACTCTGCGAGCTATCAGCTCTGACCACTGTGATACACAGCGCACAAACAAGACTAATTTAAACAAGCGCCTAAAAGACTAACTGGCGACCTCCTCCTGACCCTGTTTTTGTTGCTCCTGCTCTTGCTCATTTTCACTGGCCGCTTCTATTATATGATCAATTTCATCATCAATTTGTTGGCGTCGAATGGCATAACGAACGCTTCGGGAAAGTAATGGCGCCGAAATTTCGCCTTTATTGATAAAATCCATTGCACCGTGAGATAATAACAGCGCATTCAAATCATTATCATGTGCAGTTGCCGTCACCACTATGATAGGGACTTGAATATTTTTTTCCGAGAAAATATCAATTAAATCCAGTGCGGTTTCCATCTTTAAGTTATAGTCCACGATACACACGTCGACGGTATTATTGACAATCTTAGCAAGGGCGGATTTAACCGTCTTTGCCTGATGAACCTTAACTGAGAAAGCCTCAATGGATTTTAATTCGTTTTCTATAAGCGCCAAATCCGCCGCTTGATCGTCTACTATAAGAATATTGACTTTATCGGTAAAAGGCGCTGTATCCAGTGTTTCGATAGCATTGTTAATACTGGTTCGCAATTGCTTGTAGGCAACAGACATGCCTTTTTCTGTATACTTAACTTTCGATACGTCAGAAAAGGTAATCGCTACACCCTTATTTTGCGCCACATCCGCAAACTCATCTTAAAAAGCAACCAACGCTTGACCCATTTGGTTGATCAATTGTTGGAGCTCTCAAAATTGGAATCGGGCAAGGCT
>JBCBZU010000241.1:0-4308 GCA_039815165.1 Pseudomonadota bacterium | reverse complement strand
GTGGGCGTTAGTGAAAAAAACATTGATGACTTTTATCGCTCGAACAACGCCCATCGCCGACCTTATCAACCGATTCCCCTGCGTTATCGACTGACAGAGGCTGAAATTGCACGCATTGCGGTCAATGAGTATCGCCTTAACGGGGTAGAGGTACAGGCACAGCTTGTCAGAAATTATCCGATGGGAGAGTTATTTGCCCACAGTATTGGCTATGTGGGCAAAATCAATGACCGGGAATGGAAGCGTTTCGATGAGGAGGAGACCCAGCGCTATCAGGGTGTACACACCATCGGCAAAATAGGCATTGAGCGTTATTACGAGGACATTCTCTTTGGCGAAGCCGGCTATCGGCACGTCGAGATCAATGCGCGGATGCGAGTATTGCGCACTCTTGAAGAAGAGCCTCCCGCTCAGGGTAAGAACTTATCCCTACATCTTGATAGCCGCTTACAAAAAACCGCGTTTGCGGCAATGAACGGGCGCCGTGGCGCTGTCGTTGCCCTCGATGTACACACGGGTGGCGTGCTCAGCATTGTCAGCACCCCAAGCTACAACCCCAATTTATTTGTGACCGGTATTAGCTATAAGGATTACAACGGCCTTCGCGATGATTTGGACTCTCCGCTGTTTGATCGCAGTATACAAGGGCGCTATCCACCGGCCTCCACGGTAAAACCCATGTTGGGTTTGGCGGGATTGTCGGAGCGCATTATCAGTAAAAGTTTTACGATTTTTGACCCAGGTTTTTATCAGTTAGAAAATGATGATCGACTCTATCGCGATTGGAAACGCGAAGGCCACGGTATCGTTAATGTACACAAAGCCATTGTGCAGTCCTCAGATACCTTCTACTACGATCTGGCATTTCGTATGGGCATAGATCGCATTCATAAATACGGCATTGATTTCGGCTTTGGTGCCAAGACCGGCATCGATTTACCCAGTGAAAGACGAGGTTTGTGGCCTTCTCGTGAGTGGAAGCGCAAAGCGCGGAAACTGCCCTGGTTTCCCGGCGACACACTCAATGTTGGTATTGGTCAGGGTGATTCTCTGGCAACGCCACTACAGCTGGCGGTGATGGTGACCACCATTGCCAATCGCGGTAAACACTTCAAACCCCAAGTGGTTAAATCCATTGCGGGTCAGACGGTCGAGCCCGAAATCATTAACTATGTGGAATCCGATAATCGTCATTGGGATCATATCTTCGCCGCGATGCGTGATGTGCTACATGCATCCAATGGAACCGCAAGACGCGTAGGCTCAGGTTCATCCTATAAAATGGCGGGCAAAACCGGCACTGCCCAGGTTGTGGGCATTGCGCAGGATGAAGAATATGACTCTGAAGCACTAAAAGAGCGCCACCGCGACCACGCGCTGTTTGTGGGTTTTGCGCCTCTGGATGCGCCCAAAATTGCCGTTGCCGTTATTGTTGAAAACGGTGAATCCGGCTCGGGAGCGGCGGCGCCGGTCGCTAAAAAAATGTTTGATGCACATTTGCTCGGGCGTTATTTAGAGCCCTCATTGCCCCTTGCGTCGGCAAATAAACGGTAGTGAGTGCCTAAAAGTAGGGTTGTTGTTCGCCTTAGCCATTGCCCGCATGCCACTTTCGCATGCCACTTTCGCATGCCACTCCCGCATGAAATAAAGGAACCATGGCTTACAGAGAACTGCCGTTGAAACACGCTAAAAATGCGCTTTTGCTGTTGACTGTTAGCGAGTAGATTGCTGATTTAGAGCTCGCCGCCTATCAATAGCGGCAGATTGCGGGCAAATCGACACTTGACCGCACGCGTCTGGCATAAGATATTGATAGAATACAAACCACGCTTTAGTGTTTACTCACTTATCCCATGACTTCAAACCCTCTAAACTGTTTTAAGTTCTATTTAAGGTCTCGCGACTACCTTTTCATGCTTTCCATGCTTTCCATGCTTCCCACGGTTTTCCGCCTCTGCGCCTGTAAAGCCACACTAGCGTACATCTTGATACACAGTGGTGGAGGCGTCGGTGGATAGACACCAGGATTTTATCCGGCGTATGCCGGAAGCCAGCCATGACTTGCGCCGTCGCCGTAGTCCTTGGCAAGTCATGCGTATAGATCCGACACTATTGTTGCTACTTTTACTGCTCACCGCTTTTGGTTTAGTTGTTCTCTATAGTGCCAGCGAAGGCAGCAATAGCATAATCAAGCGGCAGATTGCCTTTTTTTTCATTGCCTATATCGGTATGTTTGCCATTGCGCAGATTCGTCTTGACCACTTTGCTCGCTGGTCCCTACTGGTTTATTTGGGCGGGCTTTTGCTGTTAATATCAGTGTTGTTTTGGGGTGTTGGCGCCAAGGGGGCGCAACGTTGGTTGAGTATTGGGGGATTTCGTTTTCAGCCTGCGGAAATGATGAAATTAGCCATGCCCATTGCGATTGCCGCCTACTTGTCGACTAAATCCCTGCCGCCCCGGTTTAAGCATGTGGCTTTTTCACTGATATTTATTGCGGTTCCCACAATTCTGATTATTCGACAACCTGATTTAGGAACATCAATTTTGGTCGCAACATCGGGCCTGGTCGTGTTATTTTATGCGGGCCTTAAGTGGCGGTATATAGTGTCAGCTCAGGTTTTATTGCTATTGAGCCTGTGGCCAATATGGCACTACGTTCTCCATGACTATCAAAAAAGCCGGGTGTTGACCTTGTTTAACCCAGAGGCTGATAAACTGGGTGCGGGTTGGAATATTCTCCAGTCTAAAACGGCCATTGGTTCTGGGGGCGTACAGGGTAAAGGTTGGTTAAATGGTACGCAGTCCCACCTGGACTTTTTACCCGAGAGCCATACCGATTTTATTATTGCGGTATTGGCAGAAGAGTTTGGTTTTGTCGGGGTGATTGCGCTCTTGGCGCTTTATCTCTTGATCATAATGCGCGGCTTAACCATTGCGTTAAATGCCCAAGACGCCTTCCGTCGCTTACTGGCGGGCAGTATTACCTTAACGTTTTTTGTCTACGTTTTTGTTAATGTGGGTATGGTGTCGGGGCTTTTGCCGGTGGTGGGCGTGCCACTGCCATTAGTGAGTTTGGGCGGGACATCCCTAGTGACACTGATGTTTGGCTTTGGCCTATTGATGGGAATTAGTACTGAGCCCCGTAGAATTATCTCGAACCACTAAAAAAAGTCAAAAGCCCAGAAGTCGCCACGTTTACGCCAGGATTTTTGCCTTGAAGCGCCAACAGTTCTGTGGAAAATTATCTAAAGCTTCTCATTAAAGCTTCTCATTATAGAAAGGTCAGTATGAAAGTACTATTTTTGCTCTTAAGTTTAGGGTTGTCAGTGTCCACTTTAGCCGCGGACAACGTCTATTTAGGTCGTGCAGAGGTCAATGAATTTATTAATGAGATGGTGCAAAATCACGATTTTAAAGCGGCAGAATTGGAGTCCTGGTTTGCGAGCGCGACGCAAAAGCAATCTATTCTGGATGCAATCTCCCGCCCCGCAGAAAAGACCCTGACTTGGGCCAAGTACCGAAAAATTTTTCTAAACGATGCACGTATCAAGGGCGGGGTTAAATTTTGGCAAGAGAATCAAGCCGTGCTTGAGCGTGCCCAACAAGAGTTTGGTGTGCCGGCAGAAATTATGGTCGCAATCATCGGTGTAGAGACACTCTACGGCCAGCGCCAGGGTTCATTTCGCGTGATTGATGCCCTCAGTACCTTGGGCTTTGATTATCCGCCTCGCAGCCGTTTTTTTCGCAAAGAGCTAAAGCAGTTTTTGTTGCTCGCACGGGAGCAAAAGCAAGACCCGCTGGAGTTGAAGGGTTCATATGCGGGTGCAATGGGTTACGGGCAGTTTATCCCCTCCAGCTACCGCGCCTATGCCATTGACTACGATCAAGATGGTTTTGCTGATATTTGGCAAAATACAGCAGATGCCATTGGCAGTGTCGCCAATTATTTTAAGCGTCACGGTTGGCAGCAGGGTGATCCGGTTGTCCTGCGAGGCCGTCTCCAAAGGAGCTATAACAAAGACATTATCAACCAATCCCTAAAACCCAAGCTAACGGTAGCAGAAGTGGCAAAGCATGGTTACCTGCCGGTTCGCAGCGTTGATGAGACTTTACCGGCGACCGTAATGCGCCTGGAGGGCAATTGGGGCGCAGAATTTTGGATTGGTTTGCATAACTTTTACGTTATTACCCGCTACAATCACAGCCGGCTCTACGCCATGGCGGTGTGGCAGCTGAGCCAAGAAATCGGTCGAGCCTATCAAAAATCATAGGCTTTTTTTGGGGCAGCTCTAGCATTTAGGATTGTTC
>JBCBZU010000242.1:0-4306 GCA_039815165.1 Pseudomonadota bacterium | reverse complement strand
GGGTATTTTGGATGCGGATATCTATGGCCCCAGCCAGCCTCAACTGCTGGGCGTTGCCGATCAGCGCCCAGAGCTGCGCGATCAAAAAAACCTGCTGCCGATAAAGGCCCATGGTATCCAATCGATGTCGATGGGTTACCTGCTGTCAGAAAATACCCCGGCAGTCTGGCGGGGACCAATGGCAAGCGGTGCGTTGCAGCAGCTTATTTTTCAGACAGATTGGCATGATCTGGACTATCTGTTCGTGGATATGCCGCCGGGCACCGGCGATATTCACCTAACGCTCTCGCAGCAGGTGCCAGTATCCGGTGCAGTGGTGGTGACCACTCCGCAGGATATTGCGCTGTTAGATGCAAAAAAAGCCATTGAAATGTTTGCCAAGGTCAATACGCCCATATTGGGGGTGGTTGAAAATATGGCAGTGTATCAGTGCAGTCAATGTGGCTATCAAGAGCATATCTTTGGCGAAGGCGGCGGTGCCCGAATTGCTAAAGACTATGGCAGTCAATTGTTGGGTGCTTTGCCTCTGGCTTTAGCCATTAGAGAACAGGCCGATGGGGGCAATCCGACAGTAGTTGCTGATCCAGAGGGCGATATTGCCAGTATCTATAGGCAGACCGCCCAAAAGATAGCGGCTGCCTTATGGCGCCAGCAGTGTTTGGCGGATGCAGGGCCGGAGATTGTTATCAGTGACGATTAAAGCTTTGTTATGGCAAGTGCCTAGTGAAAAGAATATTAATACCAGTGAGAGATTATTATGAAAGCGATTTGGAAAAGTGAAGTCATTGCTGAGTCTGACCAGACGGTTGTGGTTGAAGGCAATCATTACTTCCCGAAATCTTCGGTTAATGCAGACTATATACAAGAAAGTAGCACCACCTCAGTCTGTGGGTGGAAAGGGACGGCCAACTACTATTCAATAACAGTCAATGGCGAAACCAATGTGGATGCCGCCTGGTACTACGCCTCGCCCAAAGAGGCCGCCAATAATATAAAAGACCATGTGGCCTTTTGGAAGGGCGTCGAGCTTACTGCTTAAGGTCTGTTGTATTTGTTGTTCTTTGGGCTCGCCTTGCTTCCCAGCCTGTCTGCCTTTACTATGCGCCACTGATTAAGTCCAGTTTACAATAGGCTCAGGAGAGTTTATGAGTATTAAGTCCGACAAGTGGATGTGCCGTATGGCAAAAGAGCAGGCGATGATCGAGCCCTTCGAAGCCAGCCAGGTGCGTTACAGCGAGGGCGGCGATCGCCTGGTTTCCTATGGGACCTCCAGCTATGGCTATGACGTACGCTGCGCCGATGAATTTAAGATATTCACCAATGTCCATTCTTCCGTGGTTGACCCCAAAGCCTTTGATGAAAATAGCTTTGTGGATATCAACAGTGATATCTGCATTATTCCGCCCAATTCATTTGCTCTGGCCCGCACGGTGGAGTACTTTCGTATTCCTCGCAGTGTGTTGACCATTTGTTTGGGAAAGTCCACCTACGCCCGCTGTGGGATAATTGTCAATGTCACTCCTCTGGAGCCTGAGTGGGAAGGGCATGTCACTCTGGAATTTTCCAACACCACGCCATTGCCCGCAAAGATCTACGCTAACGAAGGGGTGGCGCAGATGTTGTTTTTCGAATCCGACGAAGTCTGTGCAACCTCATACAAAGACCGCGGTGGGAAATATCAGGGCCAAAAAGGGGTTACTTTACCTAAAACCTAAGTCATACAGCACCGTAACCAAGGTCATTTTTCTGGGCTTAGCGGTAGGGCGCCTCTAAAAATTAGGATTTTTTCGTGAGATTAATAAGTAAACCTGGAAAACTCAGTTGGATTGCTTTTATTCTTTTCAAGTGCCCCGTTAGTAATTTTGTTGGGTACAAGCTTAAATAAACGCTAAATAAAGGCTAACTATGACTGATAAGCTGGAGCACTATCAACATTTATTGACTGACTTGTTACAGCAGCGCAAGACTCTGGTATTGGCCACCCTGAATGCAGAGCAAAAACCCGAAGCCAGTTTAGCCCCCTATCTTTATTACCAGGATCGGTTTTGGGTATTTGTTAGTGAACTGTCGAATCATACGCACAATATGCGAAAACACCCCTGGGTATCCTTAATTATTCACGACGATGAAACTCAGTGCGCTGACCCCTTTATGGTTAAGCGCATTAGCGCCGATTGTGCAGTATCGGTAGTGGACGACCAGCATAAATCTGCAATACTTGCGAAAATGCAAACAGCATTGGGCGATACGCTGGCAGTATTGCAACAGTTGCCTGACTTTCACCTAATGGCGCTGAGCCCTATAAAAGGTCGACTCGTTGTGGGCTTTGGCAAAGCCTTTGATGTCGACTTTAGTACTCTAGGCCTTAGCCATATTCGCCCAGGGCAGTAAACTCGGCGCAAGCGCCTTAACATAAAGAACTTTCACACAAGGCCGCATATTTTTAGGGGCGAGGCCTAAAAATATTCAGGACTTGTCACTCTCCTTGTTTGGCAAATGCCTACCTTTAAAATCCTCAATATTGAGCTGATGCTTTTTGATAAGCTTATAAAAATCCGTTCGATTTCGCCCCGAAATTTCTGCGGCTTTTGATACGATTCCATCAGTGACTTTTAATACCCGCCTGATATATTGCCGTTCAAAGGCTTCTTTTGCCTCTGATAATTTAGGCAGGCAGTCGTGTGAATCCAACAGTGCACGGTTGACTAAAGTCAGGTTGATAATCGGCGACTTGCTGAGTGCAACACACTGCTCAACCACATTGATTAATTGGCGAATATTGCCTGGCCAACGATATTGGCACAGTTTTAACATGGCATCATCCGCAAACCGCGAGATTCTAACCCCATGTTTTTCACTGCATTGATGCAGCCAGTGGCGTGCGAGTACCGGGACATCCTCTGGTCGCTCTGCAAGGCTAGGTAGATGTAAATTCACCACACACAGGCGATAGTAAAGATCCTCACGAAACTGGCCAGCGTCCATTGCCGTTTGTAAATCCTTATGGGTGGCGGAAAATACCCTAACATCCACTGGAATATCCGTCGTGCTGCCCACTTGCCGAATGGTTTTTTCTTGTAATACCCGCAATAGCTTAACCTGTAAAGCCATTGGCATATCACCAATTTCATCGAGAAATAATGTGCCGCCGTCGGCAGCTTGGAATAAGCCTTTATGATCACTTATGGCACCGGTAAAGGCGCCCTTTTTATGGCCAAAAAGCTCTGACTCCAAAAGGTTTTCTGGCAGTGCGCCACAGTTAATGGCAATAAAAGGTTTATCGGCACGCTGACTGGCCTTATGGGCTGTTTTTGCCAGCAGTTCTTTACCGGTGCCACTGGCACCGGTAATTAACAGGCTGACTTCTCGGGTGGCGATTTGCCCAACCTGTGTCATTAAACAATGCATAGCTTCGCTTGTATAAATGATGTCGCTTTGCCCGTGACTCACCTGCAAGCTCGAGACCTGTGAAAGCGCATTATTTAATGTAGTGCGTAGTTGCTGGTGATTAATGGGTTTGGTGAGAAAGCCCAGAGCCCCTTTTTCGGTTGCCTGGACAGCTTCATCGATAGAGCCATGGGCACTCATTAAAATAACCGGCAGGGATTGATGTTCACTGTTTATATAATCCAACAAATCCAGGCCATCTTTTTCTGGCATGCGCAGATCAGTGAGAACCAGCGAAAATAGTTGATCTGACAATAAGCGTATAGCGGCTTCACAACTGTGTGCGCTTGTGACCTGATAACCCTCAGATTGCAGGCGAATATGTAACAATTTCAATAATTGAACATCATCATCCACCATCAAAATATGATGGGCGTGAGCGCCTCTGTATTGATAGTCAGCGCTGTGGCTGTTGTAGGTTTTATTGGGGAGTATCATCGCTTTTTTGCTCGTCTATGTTCTGCTCGTCTATGTTCTGCTCGTCTATGTTCTGCTCGTCTATATTTTGTTCATCTATGTTTTGTTCATCTATGTTTTGCTTATTTATGTTTTGCTTATTTATGTTTTGCTCATCTGCTTTCTGTTCATCAAGCTTTTGATCAAGAGTATCGCCCAGTTCTTGCTCTATTTCAGTTAAGGCCTGCAGTTTATCTTCAAGTGTGCGGATATGGGCCTGCAGTTCACTAATGGTAGTTTGGTGTTGATTAATCAGGTGCTCGTCGCTTGTCGCTTGCAGGTTTGTTTGCAGCAGCCAGTCGTTATATTTAGCAAAAAATAATAACCACGAACCAAAATCAATATTGAAGCGACTTGCATATTTATACAGGTTTTCAATACCGGCTTTACGAATAGACATCGC
>JBCBZU010000188.1:0-5078 GCA_039815165.1 Pseudomonadota bacterium | reverse complement strand
ATGTAACTATATGAATAATCAAAAAAAATCATTAACTTATATACTCAAAACAATACTACTGAGATTATTTTTATCATGCCTCATGGTTATTTTTATTTGGCAACCATTTTCTAGCTTTATAGATAGCCAAGAGATCGATAAGCATAATATTCAGCCCATACCGCTTGGGATCGAAGTTGCACCTCAAAATGCTTCATTAACATATCAGCTTATTAACCAGGAAAAAGCATGGGGTGCATATTCCACTCCAAGATGAACACCCTCTCCACTAGAAAATGATCACTCCCTGCCGACACAGGCCAATGTTTAAGGTAGGAAGGTGTTCATCTTCCGCCGGGGAATGGGCGTTCAACTTCAGCGGAATACGCACGGGAGCCTGAAAACCCCGCTTCACCTGCAAATGTTGCTGGGTTTTCAATAATAATCAGTGGATGATCTGGTGATCACTGCTTATAAAATAACCACATTTCTTGTAAAATACGGATTTTCCCGATAATATGGATTATAGGCTTTTTTAATATAAGGTATTGTGATGAATAAAGTAACATCTGGCGAATTCCAAAAGGAATTTGGTCGTTATCGTACCGAGGCACACAAGGATGCGGTGATTATCACCAACCACGGGCGCGATGATCTGGCTCTTATTTCTGCCGAAGAATATAAGCGCTTGCGTCAGCTAGACCAACAAGCCTTTTATGCTCACGAGTTGCCTAATGAGGTTTTAAGTGAAATTGGTACTTTGTCCATTCCCGAAGAAGCCAAGCAATTCAACGATGAGTACCCGTCATAAATATGGGTGATAAACCTGAGATTGGCTTGGTGATCCGTCATGTTTATCTTTGGCGTGACGAACAAAAACAAGGGGCAGATGAGGGGCGCAAAGCTCGTCCCTGTCTCATCGTCCATAAACGTCAAAATGAATATGATGAGGCCGAAGTCTTTATTTGCCCTATCACCCATACGCCGCCCACTGATCCAAGGCAAGCAAAAGAGATACCGCTCAAAACCAAGCAGCGCTTGAAATTGGATGATGATAGATCGTGGGTTATTACCAGCGAGGTTAACCGCTTTATCTGGAAAGGGCCAGATGTGCGTAAAACACAATCTGGTGAGTTTGCCTATGGGTTTTTACCGCACACACTTATCAAAGATACCATCACGCAGTTTAGAGAAAATGCACGGCAGCGTATACTTGGCATTGTAGATCGTGATGATCAAACACTTCTGGATCAAATGAGAAATCGACGCTTTAAACAAAAGGATAAAGGGTAGTATAGGGGGACGATAGTATAGGAGAACGGAAGCACTATTTTTTGATCAATTACTTTCGATTCTGTAAGCCTGTAGGCCGCTATTAATTTTTATCCAATCATGCTGCAAAAGGAGTTTGCTACGCCCAGACGCGCACGGATGTACTTACCAGGTTTTACTCATCATATTGTTCAGCGGGGGAATAACCGTGGGGGGCGTTTCTATGATGAGGAAAATTATCAATTTTATCTTGAGTTGTTAAAAGAAGTGATACCACGGGTAATGGGTGTTCAACTTCAATCGAAACCGGCGTTCAACATGGTCCGCAATACCCAAAGTGTCGATAAGCAGAAAATAACCATGCTAAAATTCGCACTTTTACAGGCGACGGCGACAGGGAAATTCGTTTTAAGCACCCGGCCACTATCCGACGATATTTAGCGACCTAAAGATGCCATTACAACAAGAACTGCTTGAATTACTGCGCTGCCCCATCACTGGTGAAACCCTGGCGCTCTCCAGTCATACCTTAGTCAGCAAGGAGTCTGGAAAAAATTATCCGTTGATTGACGGCATACCCTGGCTATTGGCCAATCCGCAAAACTCTCTGCTGGATTGGAGCGCTAAACTCAACCACTTCCATCAAGTAATAGCGGAAGAAATTAATGAATTAGAGCATGCGCTTGATCGGGTTAGCGGGAAAACTCACCAAAGATTAGAACAGTTACTCATCGCTAAACGGTCTTTTTTACACACTGTATTCGATCTTATGTCACCAGTAGTGCGTAGCCCCATGGCGGGCAAGGCCTCATATGATGCTCTGCGCGACCGCGCGCCAAGTACGCAAAACTTATTAAGCTATGAGGCCAATTTATACCGTGACTGGGTATGGGGTGATAAAGAAAATCAACTTAGCCAACAAATTGTCGAAGCGAATTTTACCCGTGATTTTGCTGGAAAATTAATTGTATTGGGTGCAGGTGCAGGGCGACTGGCCTGGGATTTACATCAGGCGATTAAACCAGAGTTAACGATTGCCAGTGACATTAATCCCCTATTGGTACTTGCCGCTCATCGTATTGTTGCAGATGAGGGTTTGAGCATTTACGAATTCCCAAGCCAACCTCGCAATATAGAGTCCACTGCCGTTTACCATAACATCCGGGGAGAGAATGCCTCTGATAATTTTTATTTTATGTTTAGCAACGCGCTTGAGCCTGCATTTAAAAGAGCCTGTTTCAATGCAGTTGTTACCCCTTGGTTGATTGATATTCAGCCTTTTGAGTTAAGCCGTTTTATCCAGCAGCTGAATCATTATGTGCCTTTAGGCGGGCAGTGGATTAACTTTGGTAGTTTGGTGTTTAATCAATCACGTGACGCTTTTTGTTACTCGATAGAAGAAGTTCAGGACATTGCTTTAGCGAAGGGCTTTGAAATATCTACGGTGCAGGAGCATCAAATACCCTATCTGCAATCACCCCACAATGCGGGCTATCGAATGGAGCATATATGGTCATGGAGTGCCACTAAAGTGGCCGACGTAGCGCCGCTTACAGATACCCAAGTGCTGCCCTCTTGGTTACTTGATACTCAACAACCGGTTCCAAAGAGCGCTTACGTTCAACAGTTTGCCTTAACTCATCGAACCTACGCTCAATTAGCCGCAGAGGTGGATGGGCGCACTTCGCTCAATAAAATTGCCAACAAGCTCGCCGGGCAACAGCAAATAAATCCTGAAGAAGCGCTATCATTAGTGACTCAGCTTTTTGTCGATCTCTACGAACAAAATCATTGAGATTATCGCTCAAATTCTTCTGATTTTGTCTATTGATCAACATCGTCCATATCCATCTGCCCTGACAGACGACGGCGAATATGGGACCACGACAGTCCAATGGCCATAATGGCTGCGAGTAAAATGAGAACGATATAGATAAATGGCTTGCCGGTTAATTTCAGTAAATTAAGATCAACCGCAAGCCAAATAAGGCATGCCAGTAAAGCGACCGTTAGCAGAACGCCAATAGGCCCGAGCGAACGCAAGGTTGCTCGCCAGAAAATTACCCAGCCAATCAAAATCGCCACGCCAACCAATAACAGTAGTGGTAAACTGACTGAGTTGCCCAAGGCCAGCTTGCTATAGATCCAATCGTAGTATGAATACCCTGAAGGATTATAGGTAGAAAGCACCAACAGCAGTGCAACAACAAAGCGTATTAACACACTCGACAGACCAAAACTTGAACGCATATCACCCCCTAAATGTCGGACCGAAAGTGTCTCAGCTTTCGACCCACGAAGCAAATAAAGAGATCAATGGCACTGCAAGATAATTATGGCCAGCTAAGCCCTGATAGGGTGATTGATGCGGTTGAAAGCACTGGTTTTAGCAGTGATTCTCGCATACTTGCGTTAAACAGCTACGAAAATCGCGTCTATCAGGTGGGGCTGGAGGATGGTCAGGCGCTGGTTGCCAAATTCTATCGCCCCCACCGTTGGACTGACGAGCAAATTTTAGAAGAACACCAGTTTACTTTGGAGCTTTGTGCTCTGGATATCCCCGTGGTGCCTCCCATCGCTTTTGATGCAGGCACACTGCTTGAGCACCAAGGCTATCGCTTCGCCTTATACGAACGCCGTGGCGGGCATGCGCCAGAGCTGGACAATGGCAATCATCTGGAAGTCATTGGCCGTTTTATGGGGCGCATTCACGCCGCAAGTCGGCACAGAATATTCCAGCATCGGCCCGCCATCGATATTCAGTCTTATGCAAATGACAGCCGCGACTATCTGTTAAGTCATGACTTTGTTCCAGCGGAGCTAATACCCGCCTATGACACCATTACCCGGGATATTATCAAGCATATCGAACACAGCTTTGCGGCCACGGAGTATGCAAGCATTCGGCTACACGGCGACTGCCACCCGGGGAATATTTTATGGAGAGATGAGCACGCTCATTTTGTCGATTTCGACGATGCCCGCAATGGGCCCGCAGTACAGGACCTGTGGATGCTGTTATCGGGCGAACACGCGCAACGCTGCATTCAGTTGGGGGATATCATGGAAGGCTATAGCGACTTTAATGATTTTGCACCTAAAGAGCTGCACTTGATTGAACCCTTGCGGGCCATGCGCTTGATGCACTATGCCGCCTGGCTGGCCCGTCGCTGGACAGATCCCGCATTTCCCCGTAATTTCCCCTGGTTTAACACCCAGCGCTACTGGGCCGAGCACGTTTTGTCTTTACGAGAACAACTAGCCGCCTTAGATGAACCTGTTTTACAATGGCTTTAATTGGTTTTCTCAACTGTATGCGCCGCACAGCACGCATCCAACTGATAAATTAAGGTTTAATTAAAGAGTGTTTAGACAATATGACCAGCAATGATCCCATTTGGGAAACCATTCGCAAGACCACGGTTGAACAGGCTGAACAAGAGCCGATTCTGGCGAGCTTTTTACACGCCACAATTTTAAATCATACCTCTCTAGAAGATGCCTTAAGCTTTCACCTGGCAAACAAGTTGGGTAGCCCGGCCGCCTCTGCATTACTGATTCGTGAAATGATCGAAGCAGCACTGGAAGAATCAGCAGATGTCAGCGAGGCCATGCGTGCCGATATTGTGGCAACCTATGAGCGCGACTCTGCCTGCGATTATCTGTCCACGCCTTTATTATTTTATAAAGGCTTTCATGCACTACAGGCTTTGTCGACGATCCCGGGATCGAAGGATGGCGTCAACGGTGGAACAACTTTTCGCTGCAGTCCCAGAATCGGAATTCGATCATGGCACCTGACGCCTCTACGGTAGCGTCATCCCCGT
>JBCBZU010000220.1:0-4540 GCA_039815165.1 Pseudomonadota bacterium | reverse complement strand
GGTAAATTCCATCCTGATCTTGTTTTTATTGAATGTTCTCAACAAGAAAAAGTGGGAGATATTTGGGATGGAAAAAGTTATTCACGTAACGAAAAAAGTATAGAAGAATTACAAGAAGAATTATTTTCTCGCTTAATGGTCTTGTGCGATTCAAAACAAGATGAGGCCGAAAACTTTATCTTAAAACATAAAAATACTGTCGGCCAAAGATGGCGGTACCAGGATAAATACGAGCGCGCCTTGACTGGTGAATTTTCTGCCGATGAGAGAGCGGCAATTATCACTAATTATGAAACAGCACGTAACGCTATCCGTACCTTTGTTGATTTAATCGAGTTCTTCCGGCAAACGGTTGATGACTGGATCGTTAATGGCGAATTGCAAAATGCAGATAAAGCCATTAAGGAGGCAGAGAACTTTGGGGAAGCAACCACACTCAATGATATAAAAACGTTACTTTCTAACATGGGGTCTGAATCAGAATGATTATTAAAGTTGCTTTCTACAAAGGCAAAGGAACATTTTTTAATTATTGTATTCGTTTTTTGACATGCTCTATTTATTCCCATGTTGAGATTGTTTTTTTCAATGAAGGTGGCAAAGGTATATCCCTTATATCATCAAGTCAGCGCGATGGTGGTGTTCGCTATAAGAAAATGCAAAGAGCCGACTTCAAGTATAAAAACTGGACATTAATTGATGCTCCCAAAGAATTATTAATTCAAGATTTGCATCAATTTTTTATGGATAGAGAAAAATATAAATACGATTTTAAAGGCATTTTTTTATCACAGTTTTTGCCCTTAAAGCGCCATAGCAAAAGGCGGTATTTTTGCTCAGAGTTTTGTGCAGAAGTATTGGGTCTTAGTGATCCGCACATTTACAGTCCGCAGGGTTTATATGCTGCATTAACCAAAAACTATTAATATTATGTGGAGGATTTCACCATGCCAGCCAGAGATAAATTACACGGCGTTAAACATATCTATTTGCCGGACTACACCAAACCTATTGAGAGCCTGGCGGCTTCGGTGGGATTTGTAGTTGCCACCAGTGATGATGCAGACGTCGATACATTTCCTTTAAACAAACACGTCCTGGTTGTCGGTACGTCTACCTTCTCCAAAGCCGGAACTGGCATTTTGGCGAAGGCATTAAAAGACTGTTACAAACAACAGCCCAGTGTATTGATTGTGGTGCGTATCGCGTCTGATGCGGATGAAAACCAACAGGTCGCCAATATTGTTGGTTCTATTGATAACGAAACCAACAGTTTTACCGGGATGCAAATGGCATTATCGGCAGAGTCTAAAACCGGCTTTATTCCGCGCTTATTTATTGCACCAGAATTTTCCCATATTGAAACCGTGGGTAAGGCACTGGAAAACATTGCCAAAAAGCTCAAAGGTATTGCGATTATTGAAGGTCAGCGTGACGGCTTAAGTGCTGGTATCCAGGATAAAGAACGATACGATGAAGTTATCTTTGTGGATAACGGTGTGGCTTCGTTTGATGCCGATCTCGCCGCCGATGTAGAACGTGGTGGTAGTGCCACTATTCTGGGCCATATTGTGCGTAACGATAAAGAGCGCGGCTACCATACCTCACCATCTAACCAATTGATCTATGAGATTCACGGCCCCGTGAAAGAAGTGGATTATGTGCGTGGCTCTGAAACGTGTATGGCGGATGTGCTATCCAAAAATGATATTTGTACTGTTATCAACAAAGATGGTGGCAGTTACTTTTGGGGCAACCGTCTATCCAATGGCGTATTGATTCCTCATCAGCGTTTGCGATATCTCATTGGCGACTCCATTGTGGTGGCCCACGAAGAATATCTGGATCGCAACCTGACTACCGACTACTACCGATTTGTGCGTGATCGCGTGAATGCTTACATCCGCACGCAAGTACTTAAAGGCATTTTATCCGGTGGTGAATGTTGGGTGGATGTTGACTTGAATAAAGCATTGATCAACGAAAACGAAGCCTGGTGGGATTATAAGTTGGGCTTCTACAATGTGGCAGAAACGATGGTCTTCCGTCAACACGTCACCAACGAATACAACAACGAAATTATTGACCGGATTGCTGCTTAATCCAGCCATACCTTTTCACTGACACGAGGACACGATTATGTCAAACCGTTTGCCAAAAGTGCTGTTAGGGTTAAATGTTTACGCTAATGGCGATGATTATATGGGATCGGCCACCAAGGTAAAACTGGGGCTACCACAACCTGTTACCAAAGAAATCAATTCACCGGGTCATGCCGGTGCCTTTGATGTGCCAACCAGTAAGTGGTCGAAGGCGGAGCCAGAAGTCACTGTCCAGGGTATCAATGCTGAACTGATTGCTCTGGTTGGTGATCCTGAATCTGCCAATGCGCCCGTATCGTTTATAGGTGCCATTGGTGGCTACGGTGAAGAACAAACCGTAGAAATCGAAATCACCGGCAACTGGACTGGTATGGATGCACCGGACTGGGAAAACGATGCTAACGCCGAAGTGACCTACAAACTGTCACCACAAAAATATGTGATCAAAATTGATGGCCGAGAAGTGTTGTTTATTGATTATGTTCTGAATGTGGTACGGGTGAATGGTAAAGAGCGTACCGCAAGCTTAAACAAAGCACTACGCGCCCGTTAATCCCTGGACGTCTTTACTGGGGTTTATTGACCGTTTAACACATCATTAAAGAGGCTTTACTATGGCAACTACCATTGATTTATCGCAGCCAATTACACGCGGTAAAAAAAAGATTAATCAACTGAAATTACCCAAGCTCACAGTACCTATGCTTAAAGGGTTTATGTTGGCAGATATACTGGGATTAGATTTTACCATAATGCCAGAACTGATTGGCCGCCTGGCTAAAATCAGTGAAGTCGAGTGTGAACAGATTGAGCCGTATGATCTGGCAAAGATCACCAAAGTGATTGCCTCGGACTTAACTACCGCACCAGATAAACCGGACTTTATTGATCTTCGTAAACCCGACTCTGGCAATTTGCGTGGTGTATCGCTGATGGCATTATTGCATATGGATGTTGATTCAATGGCGATTGTGGTGCCGCGCATTTCTAGTGTGACCAAAGAAGAGTTTATCGCACTGGAGCCTTACCAGTTATTACAGGCAGGTAAAGACTTGTCCGGTTTTTTTGTGAATCCGCCGAGCTAATCGGCGGAGAACTGCCCCGTAAGATTGAAGACTGGATGGGTGACTGTGCGGTGATCTTACACACACAGTTATCAGAAATGAATCCATTATCACTAGAGGAGTTGGGCGAGTGGCATAAACAAGCTGTTGCCAGAGCGTCTGATGAGCAATAATCCATGACCAATAAGATTGAAACCGCTGCTGTTTTAAAACTGGTTGATGAATTAACCGGGCCTGCAAAAAAAGCCCAGGCGTCCTCTAATCGATTAGAGAAATCCCTAGGAAAAACACAAAAGCAACTGACGCAATTACAGGGCGATCGCTTAAAGATTGGAGCCTTTACTCAACTGAGAAAACAAAGCCACAATACTCGCCTGGCACTCAATGAACAGCAACAAGAAGTTCGCCGCCTGGCAAAAGAATATCGATCAACCAAAGAGCCGACTAAAAAATTATCCCGTGAATTTGAAACAGCCAAACGCAAAGCGGCTGATCTTAAGCAACAGCATAATCGCCAGGTTACATCACTGGGACATCTGCGTGGGCAGTTAAAGAAAGCGGGTATTGAAACACGCAATCTATCCAAACATGATCGGCGGTTAGCCAGAGATATTGATAAAACCACCGCCAGCCTTCGCCACCAGGCAAGGGCCTTAAAGCGGCATAATACCGCAATGAAGCGGTACCGCCAATTAGCCGATACCTCCAAAGGTGTTGCCGGTAAGGCTGCTGTGGTGGGTGCTGGCGGTTTAGGTGCTGCCTGGTTAGGCGGTCGGGGTATTGGTGCTGCGGGTGAATACAAAGCCTTATTAGCCGATGTTGCGGTCACTGCGGGTATGTCTGATAGGGAAGTTACCAAACTTAAAAACAAAATTTCTGAGCTAACTGACGTTACGTTTAAAAGCCGCGAAGTATTGGGTGACGGTGCCAAGGTGTTGATTGCTTCGGGTTTAGATTTAAAGCAAACTCTGGGAGCTTTGCCTGCGATTGGTAAAACCGCAACAGCAGCCGATGCCGAGGTGCAAGAAGTGGCAAGGACGGCATTCTCATTAATTGATAATTTAAAAATACCCACTGAAGAATTAGGTCATGCAATGGATATGCTCACCGAGTCCGGCAAGTTGGGCCGTTTTGAATTACGCGATATGGCGCAGTACTTCCCGTCATTAACTGCACAAGCGAAACGTCTGGGGCTGGATGGTGCCGAGGGTGTGGCCACGTTAGGCGCTGCTCTACAAATTGCTTTAAAAGGTGCGGCTGATCCTGCCGAAGCTGCCAACAATATGCGAAATTTTTTGGCGAAAGTCACCTCGCCAGAAACGATTAAACGGGCAGCGGATATTTACGGTATTAATCTGGAACGGGAATTAAAAG
>JBCBZU010000078.1:0-7549 GCA_039815165.1 Pseudomonadota bacterium | reverse complement strand
CTGGTGGGCAAAGTGACGCCGAAAGGTGAAACCCAGCTAACGCCGGAAGAAAAGCTGCTGCGGGCAATCTTTGGTGAGAAAGCGTCTGATGTAAAAGACACCTCGCTACGGGTGCCGTCAAGTACCAAAGGTACCGTTATCGATGTGCAGGTGTTTACCCGTGACGGCCTCGAAAAAGATGCTCGTTCAAAAGATATCGAAAATATGCAGCTTGACCAAATCCGCAAGGATTTAAACGAAGAGTATCGCATTGTTGAAGCGGCGACCTTTGAGCGCTTACAAGCCGCACTGATCGGTAACAAAGTCGCTAGCGGCAAAGCGGTTAAAAAAGGTACTGAGCTCACGGCCGATATTCTCGCCGGTTTGGAAAACGATCAGTGGTTTAACTTGCGTATGGTCGACGATGCCCTCAATGAGCAAATTGATCGTGCCGATGAGCAATTAAAAGAACGTCGTAAGATTCTCGATGACCGCTTTGAAGATAAAAAAAGCAAGCTGCAAACCGGTGATGATCTGGCGCCGGGTGTATTAAAAATCGTTAAGGTTTATCTGGCCGTCAAGCGCCGCATCCAGCCGGGTGACAAGATGGCCGGTCGCCACGGTAATAAAGGCGTGATCTCGGTGATAATGCCCGTTGAAGATATGCCCTTTGATAAAAATGGTGATCCTATCGATATCGTGCTCAATCCACTGGGTGTGCCCTCGCGGATGAATGTGGGCCAGGTACTGGAAACCCATTTAGGCCTGGCGGCAAAAGGTCTTGGTGCAAAAATTGACGATATGATTCGCCAGCAGCAAGCGGTAAACAAAATCCGTGACTTCCTGGAAGAAATCTATAATCAAATTGGCGATTCCAAAACCAAAGAAGATCTGGCCGGCTTTTCTGATGAAAATATCTTAGAGCTCGCAAAAAATCTGCGCGGCGGCGTACCGATGGCCACTCGCGCCTTTGATGGCGCAAAAGAAGTTGAAATCAAACAGTTGCTGACACTTGCCGATATGCCAGATTCTGGACAAATGACCCTGTTTGACGGTCGCACAGGCGACGCCTTTAGCCGACCGGTCACCGTAGGCTATATGTACATGCTCAAACTCAACCACCTGGTTGATGACAAAATGCATGCCCGCTCTACCGGGTCTTACAGCCTGGTCACACAACAGCCGCTGGGCGGTAAAGCCCAATTCGGTGGTCAGCGCTTCGGTGAGATGGAAGTCTGGGCGCTGGAAGCCTATGGCGCTGCCTATACTCTGCAGGAGATGCTAACGGTGAAATCCGACGATGTAACCGGCCGCACCAAGATGTATAAAAACATTGTCGATGGTGATCATCGCATGGAGCCGGGTATGCCTGAGTCCTTTAACGTATTGGTAAAAGAGATTAAGTCTCTCGGTATCAATATGGAATTGGAAAATGACAGCTAATCAATACCACTTAAGTGAATGACATGAAGTGAATGACAGGCAAGCCAGGGTGGCCTGCCCGCTGACTGAAAGGAAATGCGAGCAGTCAAAACACAAATAAATCGATAGTTTTTTATTATGTTTTGACTGCGACTTTTAAAAAGTCACAGGAGTCACTTTTTAAAACCAAACAAAAGTACCCCAATTGGAGGAAAACCCTTGAAAGACTTACTTAATCTATTGAAGTCCCAGGGACAAAACGAAGAATTTGATTCAATCCGGATTGGTTTGGCGTCGCCTGAAATGATCCGCTCGTGGTCATTTGGTGAAGTGAAAAAGCCAGAGACAATCAACTACCGCACCTTCAAGCCAGAACGTGAAGGCCTGTTCTGTGCAAAGATTTTTGGTCCGATTAAAGACTACGAATGCCTGTGCGGCAAATATAAACGCATGAAGCACCGCGGTATTATTTGCGAAAAATGCGGTGTTGAAGTTACCCTTGCCAAAGTCCGTCGTGAGCGCATGGGCCATATTGAACTGGCAAGCCCCGTCGCCCATATCTGGTTTTTAAAATCCCTGCCAAGCCGCATTGGCCTGTTGCTGGACATGACCTTGCGCAATATTGAACGGGTGCTGTATTTTGAATCCTATGTCGTCACCGACCCCGGTATGACCACCCTGGAAAAAGGCCAGCTTCTGACTGATGAAGAATTCTTCGAAGCAATGGAAGAATTCCCCGACGAGTTCGAAGCCAAAATGGGTGCAGAAGCCATTCAAGACTTGATGCAAGACATTAATCTGGAAGAAGAAGTGACGCGCCTGCGTGAAGAAATTCCCGCGACAAACTCTGAAACCAAAATCAAAAAACTCTCTAAACGCCTAAAGCTGTTAGAGGCCTTCCATTTCTCCGGCAACAAGCCAGAGTGGATGATTATGCAAGCGCTACCCGTGCTTCCCCCCGATCTGCGTCCACTGGTGCCTCTCGATGGCGGTCGTTTTGCGACATCTGATCTGAACGACCTTTATCGCCGGGTAATCAACCGTAACAATCGCTTGAAACGTCTATTAGACCTAAACGCCCCGGATATTATTGTTCGCAATGAAAAACGCATGCTGCAAGAATCCGTTGACGCCCTTCTCGATAACGGTCGTCGCGGTCGCGCCATTACCGGTTCGAACAAGCGACCATTAAAATCGCTGGCAGATATGATTAAAGGTAAACAGGGTCGTTTTCGTCAAAACCTATTGGGTAAGCGAGTTGACTACTCCGGTCGTTCAGTGATTGTTACCGGCCCTACTTTGCGCCTGCATCAATGTGGTTTGCCCAAGAAAATGGCTTTGGAATTATTCAAGCCCTTTATCTTCAGCAAGCTGGAATTGCGTGGCCTGGCAACGACCATTAAGGCCGCCAAGAAAATGGTCGAACGTGAAGAGCCCGTGGTTTTGGATATTCTTGACGAAGTGATTCGCGAACACCCGGTACTCTTAAATCGCGCACCTACACTTCACCGTTTGGGAATCCAGGCTTTTGAGCCGGTGTTGATTGAAGGTAAAGCCATTCAACTACACCCACTGGTTTGTACTGCCTACAACGCAGACTTTGATGGCGACCAAATGGCGGTTCACGTCCCCCTGACTATCGAAGCCCAGTTAGAAGCCCGCGCCTTGATGATGTCGACCAACAACATTCTTTCACCCGCATCCGGTGAGCCGATTATCGTACCGTCACAAGACGTGGTCCTGGGTTTGTATTGGATGACCCGTGAGCGCATTAATGCTCAGGGTGAAGGCATGGCCTTTGCCGATGTGGCTGAGGTATCGCGCGCCTATCATGCCGATCAAGTGGATTTGCAGGCCCGTATCAAAGTACGTATTTCTGAACTGGTCGACAGCGAAGACGGTGAAACTGCTGAAAAGATAAGTAAAACCACCTTAATGGACACAACCGTGGGTCGGGTATTGCTCTGGGAAATTGTCCCCGATGGCATTCCCTTTGAGCAGGTTAACCGTGCGATGGTGAAAAAGGCCATCTCATCTGTGATTAACTTCTGCTACCGCGTGGTGGGCCTTAAGCCTACGGTAATCTTTGCCGACCAGTTGATGTACATGGGCTACCGCTATTCCACTCGCTCGGGTTCCTCCATTGGCGTCAATGACTTTGCCATCCCCGACAGCAAAGCAGACATTGTTGCCCGTGCAGATAGCGAAGTAAAAGAAATTGAAAGCCAGTTTGCCTCGGGTCTGGTCACCCAAGGGGAGAAGTACAACAAGGTTATCGATATTTGGTCGCGTGCCAACGATCTGGTTGCCAAGTCGATGATGGACGGCATTTCAAAAGAAAGTGTGGTCAACAAACAAGGCGATGATGAGCAGCAGGACTCCTACAACTCCGTTTATATGTACGCCGATTCCGGTGCCCGGGGTTCGCCTGCACAAATCCGCCAACTGGCCGGTATGCGCGGTTTGATGGCCCGTCCTGACGGTTCTATTATCGAAACACCGATTACCGCCAACTTCCGTGAAGGCCTCAACGTACTGCAGTACTTCATCTCAACCCACGGTGCCCGCAAAGGTTTGGCAGATACCGCACTCAAAACGGCAAACTCAGGTTATTTGACTCGTCGCCTGGTCGATGTTGCACAAGATCTGGTTGTCACCGAGCACGACTGCGGTACCGACAAAGGTTTAACCATGACGCCGGTTATCGAAGGTGGCGATATTATCGAAACCCTGGGCGACCGTGTACTGGGTCGTGTGGTTGCGCGCGACGTTCTTGACCCCGGTAATCAAGAAGTGCTGCTTGAAGCCGGTACAGTAATCGATGAAAACCTGATTGACCAGGTAGAAGGAATGGGCGTTGATGAAATTATCGTGCGTTCATCGATTACCTGTGAATCCCGCCACGGGGTTTGCTCAATGTGCTACGGTCGTGATCTTGCTCGCGGTCATCTGGCCAATATTGGTGAAGCCGTGGGCGTTATCGCTGCCCAGTCAATCGGTGAGCCAGGTACACAGTTAACCATGCGTACCTTCCACATCGGTGGTGCCGCCAGCCGGGCATCTGCCGTGGACAGCGTACAAGTGAAACAGCCGGGCACCATTCGCCTGCAAAACGTTAAGTTGGTTGAGAATGTCAATAACAATCTGGTAGCGGTTTCGCGCTCCGGTGAATTGGCCGTTGCCGATGAAACCGGTCGCGAGCGTGAGCGCTATAAGATTCCCTATGGTGCGGTCATTTCTGTCGGTGATGGCGACAGTGTCGAAGGCGGTGCATTTGTTGCCAAATGGGACCCCCATACTCACCCCATTGTCTCTGAAACCGCCGGTAAAATTTCCTTCTCCGGTATGGAAGATGGCTTATCAATTCGCCGCCAAACCGATGAGTTAACCGGCTTGACCTCCATTGAGGTGATGGATCCCGCCGAGCGCCCTGCTGCCGGTAAAGATTTAAAACCAGCCATTACCCTTGTCGACGACAAAGGCGAAGAGCTAACCTTGGCCAACACCAATGTACCCGCCCACTATATGCTGCCGGCAAAAGCCATTCTCAGCTTGAACGACGGCGATATGATTGGTGTCGGTGACATTATTGCTCGTATTCCTCAAGAGGGATCAAAAACCCGGGATATTACCGGTGGTTTGCCCCGTGTTGCCGACTTGTTTGAAGCCCGTAAGCCAAAAGAGCCCTCAATTCTTGCAGAAATTTCGGGCACCGTTAGCTTCGGTAAAGAAACCAAAGGCAAGGTTCGCCTGGTGATCACACCAAACGACGGTCAGCTATTGGAAGATGGCTCGACCCATTATGAAGAGCTGATTCCAAAACACCGTCAGCTAACGGTGTTTGAAGGTGAGCAGGTGGCCAAAGGTGAGGTAGTATCTGACGGTCCAAGTAATCCCCACGACATCTTGCGCCTGCAAGGTGTGGAAACCCTGGCTCACTACATCACTAACGAGATTCAAGACGTTTATCGCCTACAAGGTGTAAAAATCAATGACAAGCATATTGAAACCATCGTGCGTCAAATGCTGCGCAAAGTTGAAATTACCGACATGGGTGATTCCGCCTATGTTAAAGGTGAGCAGGTTGAATACGCCGATATTATTGAAGTCAATGAAAAACTCCGTGAAGAAGGCAAAATGCCCGCACGTTTTGAGCGTCAGCTACTGGGCATTACCAAAGCTTCTCTTGCCACTGAGTCGTTTATCTCTGCGGCCTCGTTCCAGGAGACAACCCGCGTACTGACAGAGGCAGCGGTTACCGGTAAGAAAGACGGCCTGCGTGGCTTGAAAGAAAATGTTGTGGTCGGGCGACTGATCCCTGCAGGTACCGGTCTGGCCTACCACAGTGAGCGCCGCCGCAAGCGCGAGGCAGAAATTACCCAAACCGAAGGCGTCAGTGCAGAAGATGTTGAAGCCGCACTGACAGAGGCCCTACAGTCTGGCGGTGGTTAACACGCGCCTATTAACCCGGCAATTTTAACTGTCGCGTTAATAACACAGGACAAGGATGTCCTGCCATCGGCATAGCCGATGTAAGCCATTGAAAATCAAGCAACTTCGCACAGTTGCGCCAATTTTCAATGGCGTCAATCAAATAGTTCAGGATGAACTATTTGATTGCCAGGTTAATAGCATCGACTTATTGAAAGCCCTCCCCGTGAGGGCTTTCTTTTTTCTTGATCAAAATAAAAGGCTCTTTATAATCACAGCTTCTCTTTTGTGGGTATTTTGAATGATAGCGACAAACAAAGTAGAACAAGCAGTAGAACAAACCATCATTGTTGTAGTGCTGTATCTGCTTTGCACCCCCTGGCTTGTTGCCCAAGAAACCGCCCTTGGTTCAAGGCCTGTTTCATCGGCCTTACAGCCTGCTGCATTAATTGAGGTCGCGCCTCGTTATCGCTATGCACTCATAGCCGAGTTAGATGCAGGCAAGTTGCATATTTTTGAGCGTAAACCCAACGGTGGTTTCAGTCGTGTGAAAACCATGGAAGTCTCTATCGGTAAGGAAGGTTATGGCAAACAAGTGGAAGGCGATAATAAAACCCCTATCGGCGTCTATCGTATTACCAGTCACTTAACCAATGAACAGCTGGATGATTTTTACGGCAATGCCGCCTATCCAGTCAATTACCCCAATGCTTGGGATAAGCTTCACCAGCGCACGGGTTACGGCATTTGGCTACATGCAGAACCCATTGGTTTACTGGAAAAAACCCGACCGCTCAGGGACAGCAATGGCTGCGTTGTGCTCTCCAATAATGATATCGATCAACTTAAACACTATCTCGATATTGGCTATACCTACATTGTACTCACACCGCGAATGCAAATGACCTCAGCGGAGGCCGTCAGTGATCTCAGAAATACTCTTTATCAGCGTATTAATGCGTGGCAACTGGCCTGGGAAAGTCGAAAGCCACAAGCCTATTTGGATTTTTATTCGCAGTCCTTTAGCAATTTAACAAAAGACTGGAGCGCCTGGGCGCAATATAAAACCCGCATCAACGGTCTTAAAACCTTTATCGATGTCAATATATCTGATGTGGGTATCTACCGTTATCCCAACGAAGAAAACCTGCTCTGGGTCGAATACTATCAATCCTATCGCAGCAGCAACTATCAATCCGATGGCTGGAAACGTCAGCTATGGCAGTTGGAAGAGGATGGTCAATGGCGGATTATTTATGAGGGAGGGGGGTGACAGAAGACAGAGGACAGAGGACAGAGGACAGAGGACAGAGGACAGAGGACAGAGAGGACAGAATATTTTGCGATCAATTTCCCTATTTTATTTTCTGCCCTCTGGTTATTGCTATTGTGGCTCAGCTTTTTTGAGTAGCTGTGAGTTGATAAAGCCCTCTGGATTTTTAACGTCCAGTAGAATGAGAACCAGAGCGCAAAGCCAGGTGAGGCAAGCCATTATAAATAGTACGCCACTGTCGTCACCGATTTGCTCGCCGGTTGACGCATCAAAATAAGGCATAACAATGCCCAGTGGAGTAAATACATGGAAGAAAATGGCCCCGCTCATAATGCCCAGAGCCAATATTGCCCCCAGAGTGCGTAGTTTGGTGAACAGCAATATCACCGCAATCAGCTCAAAAATGCCAATCATAAAACCACCATAGGCCCCAAACCAAGCAAT
>JBCBZU010000331.1:0-3222 GCA_039815165.1 Pseudomonadota bacterium | reverse complement strand
CAAATACCTTAATCAAATGTACCCTCAACTTCCGGTCATCGTGATTTCTGGTGCTGGTGTCATGGGCGATGTGGTTAATGCGCTGCGTTTAGGCGCCACTGATTACCTGATTAAACCGGTGGCGGATATGGAAGTTTTGGTACATTCTGTACGTCGCAGTCTGGAGAGTTGTCGGCTGTTGGTTGAAAACCAGCTTTATCGTAAACAACTTGAATATGCCAATGAGCGTCTAAAAAATCATATTGATCTATTAGAGCAGGATCAGCGCGCAGGTCATTTTGTACAACAGAGCATGCTGCCCATTTCTCCTTTTATTGCCCGCGACTATACCTGCTCACACCGCTTGATGCCTTCGTTATTCCTCAGTGGCGACTATATAGACTACACCTTTTTAGAAAAGCGCTACTACGCCTTTTATGTAGCGGATGTTTCCGGGCATGGCTCTGCCCCTGCCTTTGTTACCATCTGGCTAAAAAATTTAGTCTCCCAGCTTGTGCGCATGCGTCGCTTATTGTCTGACTTCGATGCTATGCACAGCACATTGCTGGAATTGGTCACGGTCATTAATGATGAGCTGATGGCGATCCACTTAAACAATCATATGACCATGGTCGTAGGTATTATCGATACCGAAACACACGAGCTGTTTTATATTGTCGCCGGTCACTTGCCCCTGCCCATTTTGGTCACTCTAGAAGGTGCAGACTATCTGCCAGGTAAGGGAAAACCCGTAGGTGTGTATGAAGATAGCCAATGGGAAGTGAATCATTGCCGCCTGCCGGAGACCTGCGCAATTGTTACTTTTTCTGATGGGGTATTAGAGATATTGCCAGGAAAAAATATACTAGAAAAAGAGAAAATCCTGCTACAATTACTCTCAGAAACAGACGGTAGCTTAGAGGCTATCTGTGCACGCTTAAATATCGATGCGGTCACAGAAGCGCCCGATGATATTGCGGTATTGTCGATTTCAAAGGGTTTGGGATTACCAATCAATTCTCAGGGTTTGTAACAGGGTTTGTAAATAGCGTCTTATAAATAAGGTGAGACCTTCGCACGGAAGATGATTTTGCTTTTAGGCAAGGCAAAAATGCACGGAAAGAGGAAGTTTATAGGTAATAAATGACCGATTGAGTACATTTTTAACGCCGCATAAGAGCAAAATGGCTTTCGTGCAAAGGTCTCAAGGTCTATAAATAGTCATAGACTCTTATAGGGCGCTGGTTGATGAAGAACACCTGTCAACCCATTGGATAAATTGCACAATTGAGTGTAATCAGAGGTTTATTATAGAGATATGTCAGCTGTAGAGTCCGGTAAGATTCTTGTCGCCGATCATAATGGAGTGTATGTCATTAAGATGCAGGGTGATGTCAGGTTGACCCTGTGTGTTCCCTTCGACCAATTCATCGAGAATATTTTAAGTAGTGAGGGCTTTTGTACCATTCTATTTGACTTGAGTGAAGCCGAGTGCCTCGACAGCACCACCCTTGGCCTGGTCGCAAAAGTTGCCGTTAATGTGCAGTCCAAAAAACAGTTGAAGCCACTGGCCATTGTCACCGACCCCGGGATTGAGAAATTACTGACCTCAATGGGGCTGGAAGAGGTCTGTGAGTTAATTGAACAGTCCCCCCAAGACTACTGTGACAACACAGATTTTGTCGATTTAAAACCCGTCAATCAAGCCGATGAAGAAACCGTGAAAGCCAAGGTGCTGGAGTCGCATTGTGTATTAATGGGGCTAAACGAAAATAACAAAGAAACCTTTAAGGATCTGGTGCAGGCTTTACGGTATGGATAAAATCTGGCCAAGCATTCACTTGGTTTTCACTGAAAGCGCTTAACCGTCAGCTTTCATTGTGTTGATTTTCGTCCCGAACCTTAATCTTTTCTTGAATAAAATCTCTATGGCTGACGTGAATCAAGTCAGCAATGCGGCGGATGATATGCTCTTCGTACTTATCGAGATTGCCATCGGCATAGGCAATTTTCCACAAGCCCTTAACCAAGCTTAACTTTTGATCATAATCACAGAGTTGGTTGATGTGCTGGGTAAACTCGTAAAGTGAGGTAGCCTTGCCAGAGGCCTGTTGTGCCTCCTCGATTAATGACTTTGCATCATCATCATTTAATTGGCATTCTTGTTTGAGCAGGCGATGCAAGCTCGCCCATTCCTGAGGGTCAAACTGGCGGTCAATAGACGCGACTTCAACCAAAAGAGCAGCCGTGGCTAAATGCAACTGATTTTCAGCCATGGGCTCGGCTGCATTGCCATCAGCGGCAAGCGACGCTATCAAGCCCTCCAATAATTTAAACATCTAACTAAATTCCTCACTTGGAAGCATTAACAGCGCCTGGCCTATTCAACCAGCGCTTGATTGTTGTAAGCATTTAAGGGCATCTCTAAATATTGTCTTTTTCTGCGATCTCGGCGCAAGCTCCATACTCGAATCTTACTACCCAGTTTAAAGAAAAGAATACACTGTCATTTCAAACCTTCGGCGGCAGGGGCCGACGTAGAGCGTACAGGTATTCACAGCGTGTTTGAAATGACAGTGTATTCTTTTCAAGTGCCCCGTTAGTATGTACGCCCCAGCACACTGGGGTTTTTAGGATTATTTACGAGCATTCGACAGAAGCGTCTAAGTTTAACTTATCCGCCGCCATCTTTTCTATAATCATATTCTCTAACTTGATTTGATCTTTAACAAAATTGCGAATACCTTCTGCCAGTTTTTCGGTGGCCATTGCGTTGTTATTCAGTTGATAACGGAAGCTGGCCTCATCCAGCACTACAGTATCTACCTTGCTGGGGAATTGATTGGGGTGTAGTTGGCGGCTAATGGTTTCGTTACTGGCATCCAGCGCTGACAGTAAGTCCGGGCTGATGGTTAAGCGATCACAGCCTGCAAGAGCAGTAATCTCACCAATATTGCGGAAGCTCGCGCCCATGACCACGGTCTTAATATCCTTCGCTTTATAGTAGTGATAGATATCGGTCACTGAGAGCACGCCTGGGTCCTCGCTGGCGGGGTAATCTGTGCGCCCGGTGTCTTTTTTATACCAATCCAAAATACGGCCAACAAAGGGAGAAATTAAAAAAGCCTTTGCCTCTGCACAGGCAATGGCCTGCTCCAGTGAAAATAATAAAGTGAGATTGCAGTGAATGCCTTCTCGTTCAAGCAGCTTGGCGGCCTGAATACCTTCCCAGGTTGAGGCAAT
>JBCBZU010000487.1:0-1841 GCA_039815165.1 Pseudomonadota bacterium | reverse complement strand
TAAACTCCCTCTTTCCGTGCAAAGGTCTCAAATTATTGGTGAATGAATATATCTTCCAGCTCAAGCTGAGTCAGTTGCTTAATTTTTTTAAACAGATAAAACAACGCAAACATCATCACAATCGTCGCCGGGATGGCAATTATCGGAAAACTCAGAGCATTCATCTTGCCTAACTCTGCGTTAAAGGCTTCTGTCCCTGGCGCGCTGACTAAAATAACTTTTGCGAGAATATAATTCAGTATCGACGACAGCACAAAAGACAATGCCATTAAGTACGACGCATTGACCAGGGCCTGGTCAAAGTCTTTCTCCGCTCCGTGACGGCTGAGTGCATCGGCGACTTTATCCACCTGCATGACCTTGTCGTTGTATAAAAAAGTCTTCACCAGTGGGTAAGGGGTTTTTAGTGAAGCCAGGGTAATAATGGCGAACAGTGCAGGAATGGCAGCTTCCTTGATAATAATGTACTGGGGGGGTAGCTTGAGC
Source organism: Pseudomonadota bacterium (assembly GCA_039815165.1). Taxonomy (GTDB): domain Bacteria; phylum Pseudomonadota; class Gammaproteobacteria; order Pseudomonadales; family Cellvibrionaceae; genus CANLBN01. The sequence goes on along the minus strand of JBCBZU010000487.1, from coordinate 1,355 downwards.
AGCGCCATACCGCCTGTGAGCGCCACACTGAAAATACCAATCGCCGAAAATAGATTAAACTTGCCCGTGCTGCGCATATCCATTAAGCCATAGCCAATGGGAAAGGCCAGGGCAACAATAATCGCCCATTTGACCCCCAGGCTGTCTTCACCGCTAAACTTGGATAAGATCACAGTGGGTATAATGATATTAACCAGTAGATTGAGGAAAAGGTTCTCTTTTTTGGTGGGCTGTGCTTGAGTCATAGGGTAAATAGTTAATAATAGTGCTTTGGTTCAATTGAATGGGATTTTACGGAACAGCAGGCCTGAAAAGCAAAGGCTTTTCGATAAAGCACCTTAAAAGGCACCTTAAAAAGCACCTTAAAATGTTAATTCCAACGCCCACAGCCAGTGTATTTTGAGTACATGACGTTTGAGTATATGAAGACAGTTAATCCGTGAGTTATCGCTACGACCTACACACCCACAGCCGTTGTTCTGACGGCAAGTTAACGCCTACCGCCCTGGTAGATCTGGCGGCTGCTAACGGCGTCGACGTACTGGCAGTAACAGACCACGATACCGTAGCCGGTGTTGCGGAGGCGATGCAGGCAGCAGATGGGCGCATGCAGATCATATCCGGCATTGAGTTTTCCGCTCTCTGGAGGGGGTATAACATTCATATTGTCGGCTTAAAGATAGATATTCACTCGCCTGGGTTGATCAATGCAATTAAACAACAGCAGAGCTCGCGCTTAAGTCGAGCGCGCACAATAGCCGAGCGATTAGAAAAAAGCGGTATTGTCGGCGCATGGGAAGGGGCTCAGCATTATGCTGATGGCCCCAGTATCGGTCGACCGCACTTTGCCCAATATCTGGTCGATTCCGCTTATGTCAGCAGCTTTGCTGAGGCTTTTAGCCGCTACTTAGGCGCGGGTAAGGTCGGTGATGTCAAACAACTCTGGCCCGCTATCGAGACCGTTATCGCATGGATTAGGGACTCCCAAGGCCTTGCCGTTCTGGCGCACCCGGATAAATACGACATGACCCGTACCAAGCTCTATACTTTACTGGATGATTTTGTCGAAGCCGGTGGTGAGGCAATAGAGCTGGTAAGCGGAAACCAAACGCCACCCGTAACGGAAAAACTATTGCGTGCGGCGAATCATTTTCGCCTCTATGGTAGGTATAGCCGAAAGAAGGTGTATCTAGATTATGTATAAGGTTATTTTGATCAAGCGGAGGTAGGGATGAAGGGGGAAAAGCACGGTATTCGCACTTGTGTCCTACACGCCTGCCTCTCTAGAGCAATATCACGGTCTACGAGAAGACAAAATTCTCCGTCAATCGTAAGAGAGGATGTGAAGGTATTTT
>JBCBZU010000429.1:0-2473 GCA_039815165.1 Pseudomonadota bacterium | reverse complement strand
CCCGTAATGATACTAAACAGGATCACAGTGGTTAATGCGGGCGGCATCAGCATAAATGCTGAGACTAAACCTGCACGTCCAAAATAGATCCATGATAGCAGCTTACGCATGGACCAACGACTCGATATGAGCCCCGAGGAATATGACCCCACCACATTGGCCAAACCAATGATGGCAATACTCCAAGCACCCACCTGAGCGGAAAAGCCCAGATCTTTTAAGAACGATGGCATATGCACAGTGATAAATGCCAGATTAAAGCCACACACAAAAAACCCCGCTAACAGCCAATTATATGAGCCATAAGCAAAGGCTTCCCGCAAGGCTTGGGGCATGGTTTGTTCAGCCAAGGCGTCTTGCGCTTGTTCACTGGCGCCAGAATAGGGTGCCAGGGGAATCGCCAATAGCGCCATCAGCACAGTGGCCCCGGCCATAATATGTAGGGCCATTTGCCAATCGGCAATATCAATCAAGCCTTGGACAATGGGCACAATTAAAAATTGTCCAAACGATCCGGCCGCTGTGCCCAAACCCAGCGCCCATTGGCGACGTTCTGGTCCAACGGCACGAGCCATAGCCGGTAACACTATACCAAAAGCGGTGCCGGCGATACCGGCACCAACAAAAACACCGGTAGCGCCATGTAAAACCCACTCACTATTGACCCCCGCCGTTAGCCAAAGACCCACACCATATAAAACCGCGGCACCGACAATCACTTTAGTGCTGCCAAAGCGATCGGCAATGCCACCGGCAAAGACGGCGACAATTCCCCAGGTTAAGTTTTGTATCGCTAAAGACAGGGATATCACTTCTCGCCCCCAGTGATTAGGTTCAGTGATATCGGTAACAAATAAACCAAAGCTGGAACGAAAACCAAAGGAGAGAATCAATAAAGCACAGGCAGAGGAGATAACTAGAATGACCGGGGTTGTTAGTTTATTCATAGTAATAGCTCAAAGATTTAGCCTTGTTTAGCGTATTGCTGGGAAATTAAAAATCACCAAAATGGTATTGTAGTAACGCAAGCGCAGCCAGTGGTGCAGTTTCAGCACGCAATATGCGCGGTCCCAAACTGAGGGATAAAAATTTATATTTGTGGGCGAGGGTTATTTCACTCTCGGCAAATCCCCCTTCTGGACCAACTAATAAAGTGATGCTGCCCACATCCGCATTAGTGTTTAAGTTTGCAGCATTATGGGGGTGCAAAATACAGTTAAAATCGCTATCCACCTGCTGCAGCCAGACGCTCAATTCAGCAGGCTCACCTATTGTTGGCAGTAGGGTGCGACCGGACTGCTGACATGCATTGGTCATCACCTGTCGCCAGTGCTTTAATTTTTTTTCATAACGATTTGCGGGTAATTTAATATCCGAGTATTCGCTGAATAAAGGCGTAACAGAACTAACCCCCAGCTCCGTCGCTTTTTGTAACAGCCAATCCATGCGATCGCTTTTGATAAGGCAAACCCCAAGCTGGATCTTCAAAGGTGATTCCAATGACTTATCAATATAGGATAATACCTTAACCGATACCAATTTTTTACCCGCCACCGCCAAGCGACCATGATATTCGCCGCCTTCGCCATTAAACAAAACAATGGGGCGATCTGGCTTCATACGCAGGACATTGGCCACATAGTGAGCGGCCGCGGCATCTAAGTGTACGGTGGAGTTTTTAGCTAAAGATTGGGTGGTATAGATACGGGGAATTCTCATTGAGGTTATGTTTTTATTGAGGCTATGTTTTTCAATTTGAAATATAAATCAGTTGAGCTTGTGCAAAACTTAGGAGTAGATTTAAGGATAGAGCAATCGCACTTATGATCAGTACTAATAAAATGCCATAAGGTTGGCTTTTAGGTAAGACAAATAGCTAAGAGAAACCCTCTTAGCAGGTATTAGCACTATAAACCTAAATTTTTAACAATGGTTGCCGTTGGCTCCAGCTGATTCATGGTATAAAAGTGCAGCCCGGGCACGTCATTTTCCAGCAGAATATTACAAAATTCAGTGACCACATCAATGCCGAAGGCTTTCATACTGTCTTGGTCATCACCATAGCCCTCTAGAGCTTTTTGCAGCCAGCGGGGAATTTCTGCACCACAGACAGTGCTGAAACGAACCAGATTTTGAACATTAATAATGGGCATAATGCCTGGATAAATGGGCTTATCAATACCGATTTTTTTACACTGTTCCATAAAAAAGAAAAAGGCATCGGGATTAAAAAAATATTGGGTGATGGCGCTATTGGCACCTGCATCAAATTTACCCTTCAGGTATTGGATATCTGTTGTATAGCTTTGAGCTTGGGGGTGAATTTCAGGATAGGCGGCGACTTCAAGATGAAAATGATCACCGAACTGCTCGCGGATAAAGGCGACCAACTCACTGGCATAAACCTTTTGCGATGCACCACCCATACCCGAGGGAATATCACCGCGCAGCGCAACGATACGGTTTACTCCTG
>JBCBZU010000171.1:0-5328 GCA_039815165.1 Pseudomonadota bacterium | reverse complement strand
GGTCGATATTCGCGACGAGCGCCGCCAGCTTGAGAGGGGGTAGCCTGCTCCCTCGTCTACTTCCAGCACTAAGCTACCGGCAATCACGGGGGAATAACGCAGGCGGTGAATTTGATCGATTTCACCATTGCTGCCGCCGACACTTTCATACTCAATGGTCTGTGCCTGGGTTAGCGCAGCGACATTGGTGCGTATGGCCACTATAGCCGGTGCCTGCTCATAGCCCGAGTGAGTAATTCTGACTCGAAGCCAAAAGCGGGCTTGCGCCAGCTCGCCAAAAATTTCACTGGCCATGCGGCCTTCAGCGGGCGCTTTGATTTGTATTTCCCCTGAGCGGCTAAAGGCTGCGGTATCGTCTTTTAGTAAGCTTGTGCGCGACCACTCGCGCCCATCCCAATATTCCCACGCGAGGCGTGTGCTGGTCACAGGGTCAGTATTTTGAAAACACTGGCTCATCACAGCGCCATTGTTATTGGCGGGCTGTGGTGTCCAGACATAAAGGTGGACAGTGGTTTCTGGTAGTGCTGCATCAAAGCCCAGCATAAAACTGTCTCCTTGCGCGGCAGCAGGGCCAAAGGGTTGAAATTCAGTTAGGGTATCCAGATTATCGTTAGTGATATCGCGAAAATTAAAGTTGTCGTCGGATAATAAATGACTCAGTTGGCTGCGGATCACGGTAATGGCTTTGTCGGTCTCAAATAAAATGCGGCCTTGATCATCGGCTTGCTCAGTACTGACTTGGGTTTTGGCCGGAACAATGGTGAAGGTTTTACTAAAGCTGGCCTGCATGGGAAAGTTCACTAATGCGGTTGCGGGCTTGGCCGGCTCTAATTCAATACCAATTAACTCTAAAAATTTTAAATAGTGCAGTTGTGGCACCTGCGCCAGGCGAAACAACTGCATTTCAGTCATCCAGGCAAACAGCTGCACCATGGCCATGCCCGGATCAGTATCATTCAGGTTTGTCCACTCAGCCGTGTAGCGGGGAATACGCGAGCGCGCCTCTGCAACAATGGTGTCGTAGGAACGATCATCAATAAGCGGAAAATGATCTTGTAGTGGCACAGTTAACTCCCTTCGGTGATATAGAATGGGTAGACTAAATTTTCAATAGTATTATTGGCGCGCACGCGATAATTAATGCGAATAATCAATAAATTGTCTTGCTCTTTGCTGGTTTCGGCCGCAATTGTTAGCACATCAATTCTGGGTTCATGGGCAACCAGGGCTTTGCGGGTAGAGTCGACTACCAGGGTAATGGTCGCCGGGTTATTGGGTGCGAATACCACCTCGTGCATGCCACAACCAAAATTTGGCATCATTAGTCGTTCGCCTTTGGCGGTGCCGAGTATGGTATAAATCGACTCTTCAATGCTCTGCTCGTAACGGGATATGGCCAGCCCACCGCTGGCGTTAAGCTGTAGAGGAAATTTCCAGCCGGAGCCTAAGAATTCGCGCTTATTCATCAGTCGCAACCACCCACTATTAATTCCAGGGTTGCCAGTACGCCCTCGACGGTTTCAATAAAATTTTTTACGCCGTCGATGCCCTCAACATTATCGAAGGTGGGGATTTCAATAGGGCCCACTTGCGCAATTTCAAAAATGGGCGCGGCAATGTCCATAATCACCATCACCGGCTCAATGGCCTGTAGCTGCGCTTGCGCAGAGCGCTGGGCATTTTCTTGGGCACATTGAATAATGGCTTGCTGAGTGGGATTTCCCGCGGCGGCAATCATATCCAAGGATAATTTTTCCATCAGTGCCAAAATACTTTTCATGGCTTCAATGAGGCAGGTTAAAGTGCGAATAATTAGACAAACAATGTCTTTAGCAAAAGGTAACATCCCTAAAGGCGTGGTTAAACTTGCAATACAAACGCCGACATCGGCAGAGGCCTCCACAAATTTTTTAATGGCCTCGACAGGAGGAAAAGGCAGCCCTTTTACCACGTCTATCAGTGGCTCTATTAGTTTCAATAGTTTTATAAAACACTCTAAATTAGCCAGTATTGGCCCTAGCTGTAGCAATAAAGAAAAATTCAGTGAGCAACTTGTGGGTATGCCTTGGGTCACATCGCCGATACCTTTGATGCTCGATCCATTGGGCAGTTTTAAGGATACCGAGGCGGGTTCTGGCAGTGATATATCGGCACACACAGGTTGCTTTAGCAATTGGGTGATTTCTTCCGGTAGTGGCACATCGAGATTAAAGCCTTTTTCAGTTTGTTCTACAGACATTAGATTTCACCCCCAATATTATTAAGGGGTCGTCCGTTGAGTAAGATGGTGGTGGCTTGAAGATCTAATAGGCCAGTGGCTTTAATGGTCATCCGACCGTTGGTCATGGTTATCATATTGTTATGGGCATCCTGAATAATAACTGCGCCTTGGGTACCGCCATTTTCTTGTGAATCTATCAAGCGAATACTGTGGCCTGATTTAGTTTTTATAACGTGGTCCTGGTAATGGGTAGACGGTGGCGTTTGCACCGGGTTCCAGGGATAGCCAATTACAAAGGGGTGGTCAAAATCGCCTTCGTTAAAGGCGATAAGTACTTCGTCATTTTTTTCCGGCATAAAGAAAATGCCTCTATCGCCACCGGCTGCAACAGAGGCAACGCTGCACCAGTATTTTTCAGAGTTTTGCCCTAATGAACCAATCTGCACTTGCACACGCCCCAAACCATCAGGGTCTGAGTTATTGGTAACGGTACCCACGGCTATGCCGTTCATAAGGTTTAACATTCGGGAACATCTCTTGGGTTGGACATATTTTCACGTCGGGCATCAAACTTGGTTATATAACCGCTATCGTTGAAGATATGCTGAGTTTTAGTGACAAAATATTCGCCACTTAAACGCTCGCCTACTTCGGCGATTCGCACTTTGGTGCCTGCTTTTAACAGCGGTAAACCAACGGTGGTGGCACTGACTGTTACCATTTGCTTCTGCTGATCCAGCAGCAGTGCTTTGGCTCTGTCTTTTGCCTGGGCTTCATTAAAAACCGGCTCATCGACAACCAGCTCTTCACGGGCATCGCACATACAGAGCAAATAGTGGAGATCTGTATTGATTTCTTTCATCTCTTCATCTTCAAAACTGACGGTTTCGCTAATCATTTCTTGCTTGTCGCGGTTCCAGCCATTCACGGTAACGGATTTAAATTGATTGGCGGTGGTAATTCTGGGGTTAAATTCAATAAGCGACTGGTTTAGCTTGAGCTCATAAACAGCATTGATAAGGGCGTCACCCTGTTGCGAAGGGCCAAAATAGATATTGGGATCATCACCCTCCTGTTCGGGCTCTTCCATTCGCAATAAATAGCCGTAGCGGCGAGCCAGCTTCCACATAAAGTCGATGTCGTATTCATTTTTCTGAGCAATTCGCACTATGGATCGTTCATTTTCCAGGGCTTGTTGACTGACAGACACGTCGATGGGAAAGCGCAGTGCATTGAGGTCTTGGTCAACGCGCGCTCTGATAGCCCCGACGATTTCGCTGGGTTTTTGATTTTCATAAAAGTCGTTGTATTTTTTTGTGCGCAGTCGCTGCATGGCGTTAATACCGCGCACAGTTAAGGTGGCAGCGCCATTGGCGTTAAAAGAGGGTTCCATGGTGGTGAAATAACCGTTGATCATGGTTTTTTTATCGCCGGCGTAGCCCATTTTTACAGTGACTTTTTTACTGCAGGGTTCAAACAATTGATAGCGCCTGGTCTGTTCACTGCCCGTTTCACTTTGCCCTGCATCGCCAGCCTCTAGAGCGGCTGCATCTTCTGAGCCTATATATTTATATTGTTTGTTAACTTCATCCCAATTGCTGACGGTAATTTGAAACGTATCCATTTTTTCCAAGTCATCATCATAGGTGACTTGAATCACATCGCGCATCACATCATCGGGTAAACCGGCGCCTTCGACCAGCACTGTAAATTCGGGCACATAAAATCCACGCAGCGATTCGGACAAGGAGTCTAAGGTGATTCTTTCCAGTGCTTGTGTCATAACACGAATTCCTGTTTATTGGGTCTGGCTGTACGTGCAAATCAGCTTAAGAGAATGTTCATTTACACTGTGAATGTTTTCTTGTCGCATGCAAAAAAACCCATGGCTATTTTATTGCTGGCACCGTTAATACGGTTCCTGCATTTATTCGTCGCGGGTCGGTGATGCCATTTTCTCTGGCAATAAAACGCCAGCGTTTGGTGTTGTTGTAATACTTTCCGGCAACGCTTGATAAGGTTTCTTTGTCTTGTAGTGGGTAGCTGTGGGTTTTATCGGGTGAATTTAACCGCAGCTGCTTTAGTTGTTCATCGAGAGTTCGATATTCTTTTAATACCAGATTTACCGTTGCTCTTAGGGGTACTCCCTCAGTGCTAAATAAAGTAAATTGCTGGCGCACGCTTTCCACCACGCCGACAAAGCTATTGCGGCTTTGATTGCCGCTGGTGCCTGTTTGATCGCCGTAAGAGAGACTGGCACCTGGAAATTGACTGTTCCAGCAAAAAGTCACTATTGCCGGCGCATGGCTTTGATTTTCAATTTTGGCCAGCTTGTAAATACGATCCGTGTGTTCGGTAACAGAACGGGCATTTTTGCCCATGCCGTTTGCGGTGGTATCAAAAAAAAGTTCGACCGTGAGCTTTTCCGCCTGGCCACGAATAAATTGCTGCAGGGGCGCGTCCAAACCCGGAATGGCTATCTCCCCTTGCTGCAAAGCCTTCTCCAGAGAAAACTCTTTAGGGTTGTACTGAACTGGGTAAGTTTCAGTATTATTGTTTCCCCAATCGGCAATAATAATTGCCGGCTCAACCTTACTCATGCTTGTATGTCCTGTCTATTATTCACTGGCTCTTATCATTTGACGCTTGTCGCGAGTATTTATAAATTCCACGGTTGGTTACGCTGCTGATAATTTCTTAAGGATAATTCCTCGTCTCTGTTTTTTTCCTGCCGGGCCTTGGTTTCAACGGCTGAGATAACGGCCGAGACAATGCCTTGAAGGGTTTCTTGGGATAAATGATTGCCGCCTTCTAGTGCACGGATTCGACTTACCACTTCATCAATAATCACTTGCATTTTTTGTTCTCTTATTGGTGCTGTAATTTGTTTTGTACTCAAATCAATCTAATTGATTAGACTGGATATCCCTTGCGCTGCGCTATTTATTGCCGCTGCTAAGCCACTGGCGCCGCTGAGCAATGTCAAACCTTCATGCTCAATTTCGATCGCTTCAAAGGCCACGGCGTTTTGCTGAGCATTTAATTGCGGCGCACTGTATTTAACCGGGATACCCCGTTCAAATTTCCACACTGTGTGGGCAAGTTGC
>JBCBZU010000464.1:0-2110 GCA_039815165.1 Pseudomonadota bacterium | reverse complement strand
TGTTATTGCTATTGTTATTGCTATTGTTATTGCTATTGTTATTGCTATTGGTGATGGTGTTGGTGGTGATGTCGTCGCTCTCCATTGCCTTGGGAAACTCCACATCCACTGCTGCCGCTTCATTGGCCGCTTGGGTAGCGGCATCTTCAATTAAAGGCAAGGCGACGGGCTGATCCGCCCCTGTTTTTAGAGCCCGCGCATAGCCCCAGCAATTGAGTAGCAGGCGCAAAGCCAACACCCCAAGCATCACCGGCACCACTAATTTTGCCGGCCAGGTGGGCAGGTCAATATCGAAAGAACTATCGCCATTTACATAAGCCCGCAGAAAGTGTTGATAAGAGCCAATCATTAACAAGAGCGTGATACCCAAAATTAACACGCTTGCCACTAGCTCAAACAGCCACAGTGCCCGTCCTTTAAAGGCACCCACAACAATATCCATGCGAATATGGCCACCCTGGCGTTGACAATAGGCCAAACCAAAAAAGGCAAAAAAAGCCATGGCCTGTTCTGTCCAGTCGATATAGCCATCAACGGGCAAATCAAATAACTTACGCCCCAGAATATTGGCAACGGCGAGCAGCACGATCACAAAAATAACCAGACCGCCCAGCAAATTACACCAGGATTCCAACTTAAAATAGCCTTGATCCAGGCGGCTTAGCAATGAATTATCCGTTAAAACTTTAGTGGAGCCTGCCATCGTTACACCCAGTAAAAAATAATTGTCGTTGAAGACCCTTTATGAAAAAAAGGCGCTCTAATGAGCGCCAAAGGTACTGTAAAAGGTACTGTAAACTAAAAAGCGGTCAATTAAGGGCTGCTGTTCTCAAAAGGATGAACAATCCTCATATTATTAACCCGGCAATTTTAATTGTCGCGTTAATAACACAGGACAAGGATGTCCTGCCATCGGCATAGCCGATGCAAGCCATTGAAAATCAAGCCACTTCGCACAGTTGCGCCAATTTTCAATGGCGTCAATCAAATAGTTCAGGACGAGCTATTTGATTGCCAGGTTAATGGCAGCACCCATACAATTATTGCTCTGCAAACAAAGCGGCAGTAAAGTCAAACAGTTCTTTAGCGTTAAACTTATCGGCATTGTCAACAATCCACTGTTCGCGAACCGACACCGCCAGTGCATTCAGCGCTTTGGTTTGCTCGGGGGTAAAGGTGATAAGCTCAATGCCTTTTTGTTGTAGGGTATCGTTGTATTTGCCAATCACTTTGCCCTCGTAGTTGGCTACATAGTAGTCTAGAGCTTCGGCAACAGAGCCCAGTAAAGCTTGACGATATTCATCACTCAAGCCCGCGAGCGCATCAGTGTTTACCACCACCGGGCAATTAGCTGTGCCCAGATTCAAATTGCTGGTGGCCCATTTACCGGATTGAATGGAACCAAAGGCCAGATGCGCGTGTTGTGCAAAGGCAACGGTATCGATAACACCTGCATCCAATGCCTGCCTGACTTCATTGGCGGCCACACCGGTTTTTACTGCCCCGAGTTTAGTCATCACGCCGGCAATACCGCCTGGGCCACGCAGGCGCTTGCCAGAAAAGTCGGACAGTGACTTAGGGGCATTACCCACGCCGATCAAGTTGTATTGAGGTAGTGGTGAGGGCATAAGCAAAGTGGCGTTCCAGCGAGCCAGGTCTTTGACCACCGCTGGATGCTGGTACACTTTCATCGATATATCCGCAAGCCTGGCCAGGGATACCTCTTTGGCAAAGGGGAGTTCGGTCACGGTAATGCTTGGGTTTTTGGCTTTGTGATAAAAAGAGCAAAACTGGGCCATTTCAAATGCGCCAATGGAGATGCCATCTAGGTTTTCTTTATTTTTGGATAAACCACCGTAGGAAATATTAAGCGTAAAATTGCCATTGGTTTTGGCAGAGACCAATTCGGCGAGCTTCTCCACATGCTCGGTAAAGGCTCTGCGCTTGCTCCACAGAGACACATTCCAGCGTGTCGCTTTTGCCGCAAGGGCATCCGCTGAAAAGCTTAGCCCTGTACTGAAGAGTAACACAGAAGAGAGGCCGATAATTAAGGACTGGATGGTTTTTGACTTTAGTGACATGGTAGAGCCCTCCGGTTGATAAGCACTGC
>JBCBZU010000427.1:0-2475 GCA_039815165.1 Pseudomonadota bacterium | reverse complement strand
TGCCTCCGAAGGCTTGAAATGACGGTGTATTCTTTTCTCTAAACTGGGTAGTAAATTCACATCGCCCTTTGTAGCCATATATTTTGAGCAAAAGTATGTAAGCCACGCTATCTGGCAGTAAAATAAGCGGGATGAATAAGACCCAAACTAATCGAATGGCAACCGCCAATAAACTGATTTTGATAAGGACTGACGAATGGTGGTGAGATTGGAAAATCATCGAGATAACGATAGCCTGCGAGGATTAGCAATAGCTGCAAAAATTGGCAAACCGGCTAAAAAAACAGATCCTTATAGATATCAAGATTATGGAGATCATCAATACCATAGTCAAGGTACGCAATAGAACTCAGACTGTGGCTATTTTGTGGCATAAAGCTCTCGATATTCATAAGCAGTATGATTTCAAACGGGGTATAGATACACACATATTAACAACAGCGCTCACCCTGAAATACACGCAAAAATTCTGCCAGAGGCTCCTCTATGGCGATAGTTTTATTGTATCCTGAGGAAAAATAAGACTCTTTGCAAGAACTATTGGACAGAGTTTTGCGGGTTAATCTGTCTACTTGCGCACATTGATGTTGATTGCGTACCTCTTCAATCAAGTGATTGCTTGCAGATAACGAGTTATACAGTACAATTAATAAAGACTGGTCTATTTGATAGCGCTTATGCCAAGCAGAAATAATCAAAAAATCAGAGTCCTCATCATTGACGACTCCAGCACCGTTCGCATTGCCGCATCGCGTATAATGGGTGATGAATTCGATGTATTACTCGCGGTCGATGGTGAGGATGGTCTTGATGTCATTGAGAGTGACCCCAACATTCAAGTGGTATTTACTGACCTGGTGATGCCGGAAATGGACGGCTTTGAATTGTTAGAAGCCATTCGCACCCATCACCGTGAATATATCAGCGGCCTGCCCGTGATCATTATGACCGGCGCTGAAAATCCGGAAATCGCCAAGCAAAAAGCCTTTAGCATGGGAGCAACGGACTTTGTCACCAAGCCTTTTGTGGCAACCGATATTCGAGCACGGGCGCAATCCTATGCCAAGCTCAATGACACCACCAAAACCTTACGACAACAGACCACTATCGACAGCCTCACGGGCCTATTGAATATTCAGGGCTTTCAAAAACAACTGGATAAAGAAATTGCCTTTATCCAGCGGCATCAGTATGTGATCAGTGCAATGGCAATTGAGGTCGACCACTATAAAGATATGTTTATCTCCATGGGTCGCAATAGCACAGAGGCCATTATTAGTCGAATCGCCAAAACCTTAAACGAAAACCTGAGAAAAGAAGACAGCCTTGCACGCACTGGGCTGGCGAAATTCTGTGTATCCATGCCTTTGGTTAGCAAAGAGAATGCGTTGGAAATGGCCAACAAGATTTGCACTACCATTGAGCAACTTAAAGTAACCCTGGGCGGTAAGCGCTTACTTATTACAGCATCGGCTGGCTTAACTCAATTACAGCCAGAGGACGAGTTTAATGCGTCGCGCACTATGCTGTTGCTCGATAGCGCGCTGCACAAAGCTAAAAAAATAGGCAAGAGTCAATTTTATATACTCTCCCCTGACGATTATAGACATGCCCAGGCGCTCAGAGAAACCAAGCTGTCAATTGATAAGCTCTTGGAGCAATTGCAAAAGGGCGAAGATACGGTTATTGCCGACCAATTGGACGCAGCTATCGACCACCTCGCTCCTTTACTGGCACTACTGTCCAATGAGCAGCGACAGAGAATGTTGACCTATCGACATTGAAAAATCACGAATGAAAGTCACAAATGAAAAGCCACAAAACTTATGAACGAGTTTCAAACTTAAGCTTGGCCAGCCAGTTAATGTAGATATTCATATCGCCTTTATCTTCCGGGTTGATCCAAATTTGCGTCCACAGGTCATTGCCATTGACCAAGCTACCGGCTTTAACCATTGTACTGTACATGCAGCTATCTATTGGGTCGCATTTTTCATACAGCCTGGCAGGTTTACCCATCACCACCGCGTTCAAATAATTGTCTGTTTTAATCGCTGTACTCTCATTAACGCCCATATATATCTGCACGCCATTGCCCTTACTATTTTTGAAATTGATGACGTCAAAATCGTGGCCCTGCTTGAAAGACCACTGATGATCAGGCAAATCACTGCCCATGGGGGTAGCATATAAGTCATCGGGAAAACTTTGTGCTACAGCCGTACCCACAAAGGCCCATAATAAAAATAAAATTGTGTATCTCTGCATATCCATTCCTAACATAAAATTTAGTTCATCAACATTATCGCCTTCATCCAGACTCAATATCTAAACAAAAAGCGCTGCATTATTTTGATTATTATTATGAGGAGGGGAGCCTTTGCGGCTTTGTTCTAGTATTGCAAGGCTTTGCTTTATGGTTTTATAAGATGGAAAACGAACCAAAAACCTCGACCCGCGAAATATGCCATAGCC
>JBCBZU010000411.1:0-2619 GCA_039815165.1 Pseudomonadota bacterium | reverse complement strand
CACGCTAACAGTCTACAGTAAAAATGTATTTTCACAGTGTGGTGACACTATGCTGTGGACTGTTTACAAAAACAAGAATAGCCTGCCCTTACAAATTTTGAACGTCAGCAGCCGAGGCAGCAACAATCATTTTTCTTTTGAATAGCGAATATGAATACACACGCTGTAGCAACAGACTACGCTAAAAAGCCTTCTTGGTTTAAGGTTGTTTCGCTGGCCCTTATTGCCTTTATTTTGGCATGGGCTTGGCGAGGTGCGGAAATGAATCCCTGGTTACTGATCAAAGATTCGGGGAATATGTGGATACTTTTTAATGATTTTATTCCCCCCAATTTTGATGAATGGAAGCTCTATACAGAGGAAATGCTGATTACCATCCAGATTGCTATTTGGGGCACGCTGCTTGCGGTTGTTGCCTCGGTGCCTTTTGGTTTGCTGTCATCGGAAAATTTAGCGCCGGCCTGGGTTTATCAGCCGGTCAGACGTTTAATGGATGCTGCTCGCGCCATCAATGAGCTGGTTTTTGCCATGTTATTTGTTGTTGCTGTCGGCCTTGGTCCTTTTGCCGGGGTAATGGCATTGTTTATCCATACAACCGGTGTGCTTGCCAAACTTTTCTCCGAGGCCGTGGAGGCAATCGAGCCGCAGCCCGTGGAAGGTGTGCGTGCAACCGGTGCCAATGCCGTTCATGAAGTGATTTATGGAGTCATTCCCCAAGTATTGCCCCTGTGGATTTCTTACTCACTCTATCGTTTCGAATCCAACCTGCGCTCTGCAACAGTTTTGGGCATCGTGGGGGCAGGGGGAATCGGCGTGGTGCTTTGGGAATCTATTCGTGGTTTTCTTTACCCGGAAGCCTGCGCCATTATTTTAATTATTATTGTCTCCGTTACTATAGTGGATATGGCTTCTCAGGCCATCAGAAGACGTTTTATCTAGCGAATATTTTGCTGTGAACTTATGGTTTTACCAAACGATTTTGTAGGAGCTTATCTTGTCTAGACAAGTGTCATTTTCTCTTGCCGGCAAACAGTCAGACCTGCCAATTTATCAGCAGGTGAGTGAAGCATTAAAGAAGTCAATTACCAGCGAGTATGCCCTGGGTGATTACCTGCCGTCAGAACATGATTTGTCCAGTCAGTTCGGCGTAAATCGGCATACGATCAGGCGGGCAATAGAGGAATTAATCTCAGCGGGTTTGGTGTTAAGAAAACAAGGCAAAGGTTCCCTTGTTATTAACAATCAAATCCACTACTCACTAAAACAGGGTCGTTTTACTGCCACGTTGGATAAGTTGGGACGACACTCAAGGAGCGAGCTGCTTAATAGCAGCATTATTAATGCCGATGCAAAAGTATCTGCCTACCTTGGTTTACGCAAGGGGCATAAGGTTATTGTAATGGAAACACTTCGATTTGTAGATGATCAGCCCATCAGTATTATTACCCACTATTTAAATCCTGTGCATACGCCCCAAGCCCAAGAGCGCTATAAAGGCGGATCATTGCACGCGTTTATTGAGTCTACATACGGACTTACGCTGGTGCGGCAATCAGCGCTGATTGCTGCGGTGATGCCGAGTTCAAGTGACGCTTTTTCTCTTAAATGTACCCTTAATCAAGCGTTGCTCAGAATTAAATCGTTTAATACTAAAAAAGATAATCCCGCGCATATTGTTGAAGTTTCTATCTCCCGCAATCGCGCAGATAAATTTCAAATTGAAGTCCCTTGCTTGGATTAATCGTCTGGACTGGATCTAATGACAAGTAATGATATAGAACAAAGACAACAGGCCTTAGCCATACTGGCTAAATCGCCCTTAGAAAAAATTGAAGAGCATTGGTTGCCTTTACAAATACAGAGCAATTATACCCTGTTAAAAAAACCAGAAGTGGCGATGGTTATGGTCAAGGCGCAAAGCAATAGCGAGGGCCAGGCATTTAATATGGGTGAAATGACCGTCACCCACTGTGTACTGCGGTTAGATAATCACTGTATTGGCTACGGCTATATCGCTGGACGTTGCAAAAATAAAGCCTTACTTGTTGCCTTGATCGATGCTCACCAGCAGAGTCGTGAATACAATCAAACCATAATTCAATCAGTGATTACACCCCTTAAGCAACTGTTAATCGATAAACAGCAGCAACAAGCCTGTAAAGTACAAAAAACCAAAGTTGACTTTTTCACAATGGTAAGAGGTGAATAATGGGAGCAAATACCTTGCTAGCAGGATTAGAAAAGCCGGTTGAGAATAGTCAGTTTTTATTTAGGCAAATTCTAAAGGCAATGTCACAGCCTGGCCTGATAATAGCATTTGATGATGATAATCCGTCAGAAAATACATTGATAAATCATGTTGTTTGGAAACTCTGCTGTACTTTATTAGATGCAGAGTGCGCAACGTATATTTCTTCAGCCGTCAGTTCTGATATTGAAAGCGTTAAACGCTCTCTGTTGTTTCACACCGCGTGCAAGCTTACCGACAGCCAAAAGCAAGCGGACTTTGCCTTGCTTGCGCCAGCGCAGCTAAGGGATCTGTCGGCATTTAATATGGGTACTCTGGAGTCACCCCACACATCGACTACGGTATTGGCGCCAGTGGATGCTATTTCTAAT
>JBCBZU010000404.1:0-2703 GCA_039815165.1 Pseudomonadota bacterium | reverse complement strand
CGTTAAGTTCGGCCAATTGCTATCCACTCGTCCCGACTTAATTCCGCCTGATATTGTTACTGAGCTTGATCAATTACAGGATAATGTTGCGCCTTTTCCTGCTGAGGTATTTCGCAATATTGTTAGCAGGGAATTAGGTCAACCGATTAATCAACTGTTCAAGTCATTTAATGATAAGCCCTTGGGTTCTGCTTCCGTTGCGCAAGTTCACGCCGCCACACTTCAAGACGGTAAAGATGTGGTGGTTAAAGTGATTCGGCCCAATGTCGGCAAGATTATAGAAAAAGATACTCGTCTGCTGCTTTGGCTGGCAAGACAACTGCAACGCTGGCTGCCGGATGGTCAGCGGCTTAAGCCAGTATCGATCGTTGAAGACTATCGCAATACAATTTTTGACGAACTCAATTTACAAAGAGAAGCCGCCAACGCCTCTCAACTACGACGCCACTTTTTAAATTCCCATTTACTCTATGTGCCCGAAGTCTATTGGGACTATTGCACTATGGGTGTGATGGTTATGGAGCGTATTTATGGTATTTCCATTACTGATATCGGTTCATTGCACCAGCAGCAGACTAATATGGAAGTACTTGCAGAACGCGGCGTCGAAATATTTTTCAAACAAGTCTTTGAGCACAACTTCTTTCATGCAGATATGCATCCGGGAAATATTTTTGTCAGCACTAAAAGGCCAGAACGACCACAATATATTTGCGTTGATATGGCTATTGTCGGCTCTCTGGACAAAGAAGACCAGTACTACCTCGCCAGAAATCTACTGGCCATGTTCCAGCGCGACTATCGGCAAGTGGCCGAGCTGCATGTGCAAAGTGGCTGGGTACCTAAAAATACAAAAATTGGAGAATTTGAAGCGGCTGTACGTATGGTTTGCGAACCTATTTTCGAAAAACCCTTGGTGGAAATTTCTTTCGGTAAACTATTGATCGACTTATTTGCCACGGCCCGTCGATTTAATATGGAAGTACAGCCACAGCTGGTTCTTTTGCAAAAAACCTTGCTCAATATTGAGGGGCTGGGTCGCCAACTCTATCCGCAGTTGGATTTATGGAAAACAGCCAAGCCCTACCTGGAAGGCTGGATGAAAAATCGCTTTCGCCCGCATACCTTGCTGCGGGATTTTAAACGCTATGCGCCTGAATGGATGGAAAAATTTCCCGACATACCCATGAAGGTTTATAACAATCTAGAGAATATTGAACAACTAGGCGATATGGCGCCAGCGCTACAGCAGGCAGCGAATGACTTCCATAAACAAAAGCAACAATATCGTAAACGCCGACCATATCGTATTGTTTCACTGGCACTGGGCATTGGCGCTATTATTTCTGCCTGGCCACAGCTTGGGGCCAACCTGCTACAGTTATCGCCGAGTGTATTATTTTTAAGTGCTTTAGCAATACTTATTTGGTTTTTTAGCTATTGACTCAAATACTAAAATTGCCAAAATAGAGCTGGAAATAGACAAATGACGGTTAAACCTAGAGAGCTCAATTGGATGCTCGTTACCGCTGGTTTTCTATTGAATATAAAGATTTAGCTGCCAACTGACTCTTCTGACGTTCAAGACTCTTCTGGCGTTCAAGACTTTTCTGACGTTCAAGACTTTTCTGACCTTCAATAGTAAACATGAGTTGACTCACCTTTTAGTGCTTTTCCATGGTAGCGTAAGTGATCCTCGATAAAACTCGCAATAAAATAATAACTGTGGCCATAGCCATGATGAGTTCTCAGTGTAAGTGGATACTTTGCTTTTTCGCACGCTGCCTGTAGGGCAGCGGGTTTTAGTTTTTCGGTGAGAAATTCATCGGCTTCTCCTTGATCAACAAATAACGGCAATTTTTCCTGTGCGTTTTCAATCAGCACAGTGGCATCATATTCTTCCCATAGCGCTTTATCAGCACCTAGATAACGACTGAATATTTTATCCGCCCAAGGGGAGTCGATAGGATTACAAATAGGGGCAAATGCCGAAGCCGAGACAAAGGCGTGAGGATTTTTAAGGGCAATGATTAATGCGCCATGACCACCCATAGAATGACCGCTAATACTCCATTTATCCAATACCGGGCAATGGGTTTTGACCAGGGCAGGCAACTCCTCCACAATATAATCGTACATACGATAGTGTTGTATCCATGGTGCCTGTGTTGCATTTAGATAAAAACCGGCACCTGAACCGAAGTCCTCACTCTCGTGTTCGCCGGGTAAATTCGTCCCTCTGGGGCTGGTATCCGGACATAGAATGGCTATTCCCAGCTCAGACGCCACCCGTTGAGCTCCTGCTTTTTGCATAAAATTTTCATCTGTGCAAGTTAAACCTGATAGCCAATAAAGCACCGGAACACTGGTTGATTCGGCCAGTGGAGGCAAATAAAGGGAAAAAGTCATCTCGCAATGAGTCGTTGTGGACGGATGTCGGTAACGGTTAATATAGCCACCAAATGACTTTATTTGAGAAAATAACTGCATAGTTTTTACCTCGTTTAAATGTCGGAAACCAAGTGCTTTGTTAATTTTAGCGACAGCAATTTTAGATGCAACACTATATTCAGTGACAAGCTCAAATTCTGTAGAGGGCTCTTGCAAACATTAGGGCAACATGTCTAGGCTATAGTAATATCGCATCTGCTCTAGGGCTACATCATATCTCGGGTTGGTTCGGCGCCAAATTTGCGACAGTGT
>JBCBZU010000401.1:0-2717 GCA_039815165.1 Pseudomonadota bacterium | reverse complement strand
TTTTGATTATTATGCGCTTGATGTATAACTCTTAGTCACTTTGATATTAGCAGAAAAAAACCATCATGGCCTTATTGTTCTCGAGTAAAAGTCGACTCATATAAACTTTTTCTCGAAAAGACATGGACTTTTGATTCCCTTTCACTGCCCGGATCCTGTATTTATGCCGCTGGTTCATATCCATCTTGTTAAAGTAGTCGGGTTAAAACAAATCCTCTGGCGCCGGGTTATCTGAACTATTGCCGGGTGTCTGCCCGACAGGCCTCTCTCGCGGGGCATTCTCCTCTAAAAAAAGCTCAAATATGCCATTGGGATCTGAGGGCAGTGCTCGCTCGCCGGTCTCGGGGTTAATTCTGACGGTAACAATGCCGTCTGGCTGGGGAAAGTTGGTTTCAGGAACATTGTCTAAAGCGGCTTGCATGTAGTCAATCCAGATAGGCAGTGCTGCAACCCCACCATACTCACCTCGGCCCAGCTTCTGATTATTGTCAAAGCCAACCCAGGTGGTGGTGACCATTTTCCGGTTATAGCCTGAAAACCAGGCGTCAATGGGTCCGTTGGTTGTGCCCGTTTTACCCGCGAGATCATTGCGACCCAGTGCCTGGGCGCGTTTGCCGGTACCGCGCTTTATAACATCTTTTAACATGGAATTGATGATATAGCTTATGCGTTCATCAATAACGCGTTCCGCTATTTGGCTATCCAATTCGACGACTAACTTTTCACCTTGATTGTGTTGTTGATTGAGATTTTCAGCCAGTTTATCGGTGAGTGAGCGGGTTGAGAGAGTAAAGACGGTGCTATCTGTATCGGCAACAGTATCTTCCAAGGAGTCTGTATCAGCCTTGCCTTCAGTGCTGGCATCCACTTTAAACAACGTGGCTTGGCTGCCGGGAACCACCTTGGGTTTGGCGCTTCGTAAAACATTGTCATGGCGATCGCGAATATGATGCACGAGGTAGGGCTCTATTTTGAAGCCACCATTGGCAAATGTACTGTAGCCGGTTGCAATTTCTATCGGTGACATAATGTGACTGCCAAGTGCCATGGATAAATCCCGCGGAATCGATTGTATATCCATGCCAAAGCGCTCCATTGCGCTAACGGTGCTGGCGATGCCCAGGCTTCTCAACAGGCGAATCGATACCAGGTTACGCGAGAGAAATAAGGCTTTACGCATGCGCGTAGGGCCATAGAATTTGCCGCTGGCATTTTCGGGTCTCCAGCTACTTTCCAAACGGGCATCATCGACGACAATGGGCGCATCATTAAAAATTGTTGCCGGTGTCAGCCCCTGTTCGATACCGACGGTGTAAATGAAGGGCTTAAAATTTGAACCTGGCTGCCTTTTCGCTTGTGAGGCACGATTAAAGCTGCTTTTAGAAAAATCAAAGCCGCCTACCATTGAGCGGATGGCTCCATCTTCTGGGTTGATAGCGACTAATGCGGCTTCTATATTGGGGGACTGGCTAAAGTACCAGCCCTTGTCTTCGTCCTTGTAGATACGAATAACATCCCCCAGCTTCACCACGTCAGCGGGGGATTGGGGTTGTGGGCCGGCGAAGTTTTCATTCACGAAGGGTAGCGCTTTGCTGATGCCATTTTCCCAGGGAACATCGACGGTTTCTCCTGTAGCCATAAGCGCGGATATGGATTTCTCTCTGATGCTGACAACCGCAGCAGGTTCAAGAATATTGTGGCGAGGGATTTGTTTGAGTATGTCCAGCCATGGAATGAAGTTAACCGCGCCCAAGGGCTCAGCCGTGTTATCGTTCATCGATTCAGTTTGCACATTCGCTTGATCGCTTGCCAGGGGTTCTAGGATGGAAAAGTCCAGCTGTTGTTCAGGTCCTCTGTAACCATGGCGATTGTCATAGTTAAGAAGTCCTTTAACAACCGCTTGTTGCGCAGCGCTTTGGAGCTTGCTGTCAACGGTGGTGTATATCTTGTAGCCATTGGTGTAGGCCTTATCGCCATAGAGTGCGATCGCTTCTTCGCGGGCAGCCTCGGCGATATAGGGCGCGTTAAGCTCAAGGTTTTGACCATAGTAACGGGCGGATATCATTCGCGTGATTTTTGATGATAATGCCAACGGGATATGGGATACCGGCAATTATTTGAAAAAGGTACAACCTGAAAAGGTAAGTTATTATCCTGATGTCATAGAAGTACGGGCCAACTGGGAACTGGAACAGTCATTCATCATAGCAAACTAAAGTCATCCCTGTCATCTAAAAACTTTAGTTTATTTCTGGTTTTTTCTATGTGCTCCTTTTCCAATGTCACATACACTATTTCTTCTTCGTCAGAAAATGCTACCTGATTTCCTAAAACATCATAGCAGGCAGAATGGCCTACGTACTCGTGTCTGAGGTTATCCAAGCCTACGCGGTTTACCCCAATACAGTACGCCATATTTTCAATGGCCCTTGCTTTAAGTAAAGCATCCCATGCAGAAATTCGTGGTTTAGGCCAATTGGCCACATAGATGAGCACGTCATAATCATCTGTATTTCTTGCCCAAATAGGAAAACGAAGATCATAACAAATCAAAGGGCAAAATCGAAATCCTTTATAGTCAACCAAAACCTTGTGTTTTCCCGACTTGTATTTTTTATGCTCCCCAGCCAAAGTAAACGTATGGCGCTTATCATAAAACGATAATTTTCCATCAGGCTCCGCAAAATAGAGTCGATTATAATACTTCTCTTTTTCCT
>JBCBZU010000298.1:0-3585 GCA_039815165.1 Pseudomonadota bacterium | reverse complement strand
TGCGCCACATCCGCATAGCGATAAGGATTGATAGAAATGCGCAGCACCCGCTTATCGGGCACTGTAATTTCATGCTCTCTGGCTTCACCACTGGCAAAGACTTTCGATACATCAGACAGCATACTGTCATACTCAATATTTTTAGAGATATGGTGTATAGGGCGGTTAATATCTGACTCCATTAAGTTAATATATTCTGATGCCGCATGGGTGTAACGGCGAATTAGCATATTTTCATCGAGGAAAATAATACCGATTTTCGATAAGCCCAATACTTCGTCTAAATCATTATTGGCCTGAGAAACCTCGGCAATTTTCTCTTGATATTCTGAGTTAACGGTATATAGCTCTTCGTTAACCGATTGCAATTCTTCATTGGTGCTTTGTAACTCTTCATTGGCCGACATTAACTCTTCATTAGCCGACTGCAATTCTTCGTTAGTGGTTTCCAGTTCTTCCACCGTGACTTGTAAATGTTCTTTATTGCGTTTTAGCTCTAGTTCCAAATCTTCAATGCGCTGGCGAGACTGCTCTGAGGCATCAAAAGAGACAGTTGTTGCGGGGTTAATATCACCCTTTTCACCACTGCCTTCAAAAATTAACCAGAAATATCCAGGCGAAGTTTCTATCTCGTGTTCCTTAATGTACCGAACACGTAGGCTAAGCCCAATCGTCTCATCATCGTTCCTGGTAAATACATCGGTATAGTAGACTTCTTCACCCGATTGCTTGGCCCGGTGTATGGCCGATGATACCGCGATACTAATATCGTCATTAACCATATCCTTAATATCCATACTGATGCGCCCTGGCGGCAAACGCCGTACATAATTGCTTACATCACCATAAACATGAAGTGCCTCGTGCTCATCATTCAATAATATGCAGGGCGGCGCATAGTAGGTAATCAATACTTCGTTGGCAAAACTCACCGCAGATCCTGCCGCATTGGTGCCGCGATAGCCTTTCATTAAACGGGCAACAGAAGGAATAGCCTGTGCGCCAACTTGAGTGACGGCACTAATGGGTGGAGCGGCGCCTATGGGTATTCTAACGCTACTGCGTTTGCGATACATGCGGCTACGGTCATTAATAACTTCAAAATGTGGAGCCAAATCGCCTAGGTTTTCAGAGGAGCCTAAAAATAAATAACCATCTTTACGCAGTGAAAAATGCAGGGAAGTCAGCACACGTTTTTGCACACTATGCTGAAAGTAAATTAAGATATTGCGACAGGAAACCAAGTCCATATTTGAAAAAGGAGGGTCGACAATCATATTGTGGGTGGCGAATATCACCGTTTGCCGAACGTCTTTATTGACTTGATAACTGTTGCCTGGGGATTTGGTAAAATAACTGGATAAATAGTTGGCGCCCACATCGTGCTGTAAGTCTTCACCATAAATACCGTTACTGGCCTCAGAAATTGCATCGCTATTAACATCGGTCGCAAACACCTTAACAATACGTTTAAGCTGTTGCTTTTCTAATTCGTCAGCAAACAAAATAGCAATGGAGTAGGCTTCCTCCCCCGTTGAGCAACCCGCTGTCCAAACCCGAATGGGGGTATCTTCTGTAGAATGCCTGACAATATCGGGGATAATTTTTTCTTGCAAAGCGTGAAATGCCTCTTCATCCCGAAAGAAGCGGGTTACGCCAATAAGCAGCTCTTTACTGAGAACCTGGACCTCGTAAGGCTCTTTAAACAATAAGGTCAGATACTCCTGGAGCGATGTGACCTGCTTGATGGTCATGCGTCGCTCGATGCGCCGCGCCACCGTAGAGGGTTTATATTTAGCAAAATCGATTTCACTTTTCATCTTAAGTACGCTGAAGATCTCACCCATAATATCTTCATTGCCGGTCATGCTCTCCTTGAGTGGATCAGAGTCACCGCTGACCAGGGGGTGACGAATATAAGACTCCAACTTTTTACCCATTTCTTCTGGTCGCAAGATGAGATCAATGATGCCAGTATTAATGGCGCTGTTAGGCATGCCGTCAAATTTGGCGCTTTCTGGGTCCTGGGCGATAACCAGTGCGCCCGCTTCTTTCAAGGCCTTAATACCGCGACTGCCATCAGAACCGGTGCCCGACAGGATAATCCCAATGGCTTTATGCTGCTGATCTTCGGAGAGTGAGCGAAAGAAAATATCGATTGGCAGATTTAAGCCTGAATCAGGCATTTTGTCTGAGAGCAGCAATTCACCCTGGGCAACCATCATATTTTTCTTAGGGGGAATAAGATAAATGGTATTGGCTTTAACCTGCATACCATCCTGCACATTATGAATCTCCATGGCGGTATGCTTGCTGAGCAGCTCTAGCATCATGGTTTTAAAGTCAGGCGACAAATGCTGAACAATGATAAAACACGCGCCGGTATCTGTGGGCAGATTTTGCAGCAGCGTTTGCAAGGCCTCAAGCCCTCCAGCAGAAGCGCCTATACCAATATAGTGACTGGGTAAAGGCAAATTGAGATCGGTTAAGGTTGGCTCATTTTGATCAGGCATACTCATTCTCTACTTAGTTTGGTCGTTGATACGGCTTACTGGCAAATCCCAATGCATAGATGAGGATTTGAGTGACATTTGACGGCTGAATGCTTGAAAACTGGGGCGGTTGTACTATAGCTAAGTAATGTAGCACAACTTACTCATCAAGAGCGCAAATATTTGGGAAAAGGATATTTATTTGCCAAAGACTCACAGTAACGATTCAAAAGAAAGTAACGATTCAAAAGGTAGTTATTAAGTTTGATGTTTAATAAGAACGCTTTGTCATCATCGAAACCCTTCGATAGCAGAACTGACAATAATCGCCGCAGTGACACCTCAGTACGCTCTGCCATTGATGCGATACAAAACTTGCTGTTTGACCCTCAAGCATCGGCCAAAATCTTCCCGCTGATGTTAGAACATATAAGCACTATCACTAACAGCGATTACGGCGTTATTTTAACGGCAAATGCAGATGGCGTCATGCCGATAACCGCTGATGCAAAACAGCAATTGCATTGTACGCACTGCAAACAAAATATCGCCTTTGTCCGCACCAAGACGGTTTGCCAATGGATCGAACAAAAAATCATGCCGATGCGGCCGGTATTTTTTAATGACCCCATCCCCAAGAGCTACACGGTATTGCTACTAAACCCCGAACAAATCAGCAGCATTATTATCTTACCCATCGTCAGTCAAAATCATATGGATATAAGGTTACCTCTGACTATTGCCTCGTTTCAAGCAAACTTTGGAACATCAATCTGATTGTTCAAGCCCTGTGATCATAGCAACGAGTGAACGAAATTGCTGCAGTATGCCGTCTCGGGATTGGTTTCATAGTCACCCTCGTCGACTTTTGTGCCAAGTTTCAAACATCAATTTTTTGTTGTTCAGCCACTGACCTCGGCAGGTCCCCTCGGTGCTCGCAGCCGCCTCACAAAGTGCCTTCCGGCAGCGCAGGTCGTCAGGGTCAACTTCTTCTGTTCGATCAGTTCGGCCACGTCTCTGGTGTCCCGAAACGGCAGCCGGCTTGTCTCCACCATCCCTGACTTCATCTCGGCATGGTAGAGGATGGAGTAGA
>JBCBZU010000442.1:0-2337 GCA_039815165.1 Pseudomonadota bacterium | reverse complement strand
GTCAATCGATAACACAACAACACAAACATCTTATCTTGCTCAATACTAAACATAACATCATTTAAATGAATTAATGTGTCACTTGTATTGGGTATTGCTTCTACTCAACACAGGTGCCCACACGCATTGCTTGATTGCTTTATTTTTAAAAAACAGATACTTAACGCTGGGTTAAGCACTTGGAAAACCCTTATTTTGGACATTCCAATTTGGGCTCTCGCTCAAACCGAGGAGCGCATTATACGGATGTTTAATCGTTCTGCAATAGTTATTGATGGAATTGAAGGTTTTTCTTGAGGCCAGAGAAAAGTGCTTAAACTTGACCTAATTGTTTGAGAATCGAGGAGAGCTGTTCGAAGTGCTGTTTGGGTATGAGAGTGAATTTCAAGCCATGGCTAAAGCCAGAGTTACCGCTAAGGATCATATTATAAATAACCACCCCCTTGGCGCGAATGGTATATTGCTTGCCTTTAACAATGGGCGACATTTCAATATTGACTTCTGTCGCTTTGGTAAGCTGTTGCTCATACTCAAAACCAACGCCACCCACAGAGACATCACGTGTTCTCACGCGCACGATTTTTTTGTCTGGCAAAAGCACGCGCGACAACCAATTCACTTTGAAACGCTTGCTTTTCCGACGTGGGTCCTCTTCCGATTCCGCCATAATTTGCTAGTGTAGCCAATAAGGTCAGCCTGTTTTATATACTTAGTCTAGCTTAAATTGGGACAATGCACGTCAGAAATAGCCAGTCAAAAAGAGCAGGCCTTACTCAAGGACAAATAAGTGATGGCTTTTCTTGCCGAACTTAACGATAAACCATTGCCGATAGAAGGCCTTGGCAGGCGAAAAGATATCTTGGGTCGCCAGGTTTTGCTCAAGGCCAACTTTACTGCCGTTGACCAGCACCGAGTTGCGTGAAAGCGCATCTTTTACCTGTTTACCACTTTTTGCCATACCTGCATCAACAAACAAGCTGGTCAGCGGCTGTTGTAGGACGGCCTGAGTGAGTTGAGTCGACGGCAGTCCATCTTGTTGAAGTTGCTGCAAATCACCCGGACCAAGATCAGCGACACTCCCATCAAACAGCGCCTTGGTAATACGTTTGGCTGCATCCAAGGCCTGTTCACCGTGCACCAGGCGAGTGACTTCTTCCGCGAGAATGGCCTGCGCCTTAGGTTTCATTGATGCTTGTCGATCAGTTTCCTCGATAAGGTCAATTTCAGCCAGTTCCAGAAAGGTAAAGTAACGCAGAAAAGTATAAACATCGGC
This sequence comes from Pseudomonadota bacterium, assembly GCA_039815165.1. Lineage (GTDB taxonomy): Bacteria > Pseudomonadota > Gammaproteobacteria > Pseudomonadales > Cellvibrionaceae > CANLBN01. The sequence continues at coordinate 1,064 of JBCBZU010000442.1, read as the reverse complement.
ATCGGCCGTATTTAGCCAAAACTGATAGAAGGCATAAGGGGAGGTTTTCGAGGCATCCAACCAAATCGTGCCGGACTCAGTTTTACCGAATTTGGTGCCGTCCGCTTTGGTGACCAGGGGCAAGGTGAGACCATAAACATGGCCACTATGGAGGCGTCGGGTTAACTCGACGCCGCCAACAATATTGCCCCACTGGTCAGAGCCGCCTATTTGTAAAGTACACTGATGACGCTGGTAGAGCTGTGCAAAGTCATAAGATTGCAGCAGCATATAGCTAAATTCGGTATAGGATATGCCCTCACCTTCACGTTCAATTCGTTGTTTAACGGATTCCTTATTGACCATATTGTTAACAGAGAAGTGCTTACCCACATCCCGCAGAAAATCCAGCACCTTGATGTCTTTGGTCCAATCCAGATTATTCACGACTGCTGCGGGGTTAGACGCGGCATTAAAGTCGATAAACTGGGATACTTGGCGCTTTAATTTATCGACCCAAGCTGCCACTAGATCAGGAGTATTGAGCTTGCGCTCCTGGGCCTTAAAACTGGGATCACCGATAAGCCCGGTTGCGCCACCCACAAGCGCAATGGGCGAATGGCCCGCTTGCTGAAAACGCTTTAGGGTCAACAGGGGCACTAAACTACCAATATGAAGGCTGTCTGCTGTGGGATCAAAGCCACAATAGAGTACACGAGGTTGGTCTAAAAACTCAAATAGCGTTGACTCACCCGTCATTTGCGCCACCAAACCCCGCGCCTGTAAATCCGCTAATAGTCCAGAACTTATTGCCACCATTCGCTACCTTTTATTATTACGCAATGACCAGAGAGATAAGCAAACCGAAAGATATTTAATCAGAAACCCGGCCAAGATGGCTTGGCCATTAGGGTAATGCAGGTATCAAAAAACACAGAAAAATCGGAACATGTTTATGCCAGTGTTTTAGAGTCGACACCTGAATAAGCCAGTGAGGCATTTTTCGGCGCTACCCAATAAAAGCCGCACACAATACCTCAATAAAATGGAAAAACAAGTCAATCAGCTCCGAAAAGCCTTTTCTT
>JBCBZU010000383.1:0-2822 GCA_039815165.1 Pseudomonadota bacterium | reverse complement strand
TTGAAATTTTTTTGTGGATAAGTCTAGCCAGGGCTTATCTACAGGAGTAAACTCTCCTTCCTTGCTTGGAATTGGCTATTTTGTTGATTGACTATCGGCTCTAAGTACTGACTATAAGTATCGGCTCTACGGCGTATTTCCAAATGGCTTCTTCTACGTTTATTTGGTCAACTTAGCCAAGGGCGAGGGTAAAAATTCACTCATTCTGTGAAACTCAGTCCATAAAAACAAGTCCGTAAAAATCGGCGGAATAGATTGAGCGCTATGTCAATGTCAATATATCAGTTTAGATATTGAGACACTTCGCAATTCACAAAACCACAATAACAAGATGTAATTTTATGGGAGAACAATCAGTGTCATCCGCAATTTGGGAACAATGCGTTGAATCACTTCAACAAGAATTGTCGGCTCAACAATTTAATACATGGATTCGTCCTTTAAGTCCAATGGTTGATGACGATTCCGCCATGGGGGAGTTCTGTTTAGTGGCCCCTAACCGTTTTGTAGTGGATTGGGTAAACGACAGGTTTATTCAACGCATTCGTGAACTGGTGCATCATTTTTTTTCTCGGGCGGCGATATCACCCCCGCAGGAAATTGTTATTCGCATTGCAAAAAAAGCAGCGCCGGATTTTCAGGCTTATCATCCACAGCCACGCCAAGTTGCGGCCCCTGTTTATGAGACCGCTAATACCGTAGCTCATGCCGAACACGCTGTTGCTGGAGCCTATGCAGCCTCCTCTGAGCTTGCGGCAAACACTGTTAATTTGCCAGCGCCATCTCATTCTGCTGTCTCTCATATTGAATCGTTTAATACTCCTGATATCCGTACTTATGATTCATACACTAAGTCTTATTCGTCATCGAAATCAATTAAACAGGAAGATGTGGAAGGAGGGCTCAAGCACAGAAGCGGCCTTAATAAAGCCTTTACTTTTGATAGTTTTGTGGAAGGTAAGTCTAACCAAATGGGTCTGGCGGCAGCGCAACAAGTGGTTCAAAACCCTGGCGACTCTTACAACCCTCTGTTTATTTACGGTGGTGTGGGTTTGGGCAAAACCCATTTGATGCACGCCGTTGGCAACGGCATGTTGAACCGTAATCCTAATGCGAAAATTGTTTATTTACACTCAGAGCGTTTTGTGGCGGATATGGTAAAGGCTCTGCAGTTAAATGCCATTAACGATTTTAAGCGCTATTACCGCTCCGTCGATGCCTTATTAATTGATGATATTCAGTTTTTTGCGGGTAAAGACCGTTCTCAAGAAGAGTTTTTTCACACCTTTAACGCCTTGCTTGAAGGCAACCAGCAAATTATTTTGACTTGTGATCGTTATCCAAAAGTTATTTCCAACTTAGAAGAACGTCTAAAATCTCGTTTTGGTTGGGGACTTACCGTTGAAGTTGAACCGCCAGAGCTGGAAACCCGAGTGGCTATTTTAATGAAGCGCTCAGAAGAAAGTCATATGGATTTGCCCTCCGACGCAGCCTTCTTTATTGCTCAACGCATTAGCTCTAACGTACGCGAACTGGAAGGGGCGCTCAAACGTGTGGTTGCCAATGCCTCTTTTACCAAACGCCCGATTACCGTTGATCTGGTGAGAGAAGCATTAAAAGACTTGCTGGCCTTGCAAGATAAGCAGGTGAGCATTACCAATATTCAACGAGTGGTAGGTGAATACTATAAAGTTAAAGTGGCCGAGTTTAGTTCGAAACGCCGAAGCCGCTCAGTGGCTCGCCCTCGGCAAATTGCCATGGCGCTTGCGAAAGAGCTGACTAACCATAGTTTGCCAGAAATTGGCGACGCCTTTGGTGGCCGAGACCATACCACAGTTTTACATGCTTGCCGTAAAGTAAAGGAATTGACAGGTAGCGATGCAGAGCTTCAGCAGGATTGGAAAAATCTACAACGACTTTTAACAACATAACCTGATACAATCCCATCCCTATACGGCGAGTCCGCATCTAAAGTCAACAACTATTGTAGTTTGTAAGTACTCGCAAATACCCTCTAAAAACCATTGACCGTGAGCGCTGATGACAAGGTGGATAGGGATAGCCACTCACGGCCACTATCCTTATAGAAGAAAAGAGACCATTTGACCATGAAATTCACTGTCAAACGTGATGCACTACTAGGACCTTTGCAACTGGCGGCTGGTGTTGTTGAACGCCGTCAAACTATGCCTGTATTAGCCAATATTTTATTTGTTCTCACAGAGAATCAGCTCTCTCTTACCGGTTCGGATAACGACGTGGAGATTGTTGGCCGTCTGGATCTCGAATGGGTTTCTGATACTGGAGAAATCACGGTTCCAGCACGTAAGTTAGTGGATATTTGTCGCTCACTGCCCGATGATGCCTCTATTGAAATTGCCCTTTTAGAGGATCAACGTCTTTTAGTGAAGAGCGGTCGCAGTCGTTTTACACTATCGACGATGCCGGCTAATAACTTTCCTGTTATTGAAATTAGCGAAGGCGATATTCAATTTACCTGTCAACAGTTTTTAATTAAGCGTCTTATTGATCGCACGGCTTTTGCAATGGCCCAACAAGATGTTCGCTACTATCTGAATGGCATGTTATGGGAGACCGAAAATAATCAGTTGCGCTGTGTTGCCACCGATGGTCATCGCCTGGCAATGTGCACACGTGAGTTAGATATTCAAGCGCCTAACAAAACTCAGGCTATTTTGCCTCGTAAAGGCGTTATTGAAATCTCTCGTCTATTAAAAGAAGATGAAGCTGATGTTAAGGTAACGATTACCGGCCATCATATGCGCATAGAAACCACTGATTACACTTTGACATCTACCCTG
>JBCBZU010000106.1:0-6654 GCA_039815165.1 Pseudomonadota bacterium | reverse complement strand
GGAGGTGTGATCAACTTCTTTGCAAGCCTGCCCGAATTTGCCCGATGGAACGAACCAATAGACCAACTGACGCTTGTACTTCAGATCGCCGATGCGCTGGTCTTTGGTGGCGCCTTCGCCAAAACCACCGGGGTTGTACAGCAGTGCTTGCCACCAGCGTGCAAGCAGTAGCCCTGTTAAACCATTTAGCAGCATTATCGCTGCAACAAAGCCAGAGACTCGGGTAAAGCTCAGTGTGGCCGACGCCAGGCTTGCTGCTGTCTCTGTAGCAGTAGTCACCATCAATAAACGCTGCAGTGCTTCGGCAAATGCGGGCATTAGTGATGGCAGCATTTGCAGCGCTAAAATTGACAAAACACCACTGCTTACAATTGCCACTTGCAGCGCAAAGGACCACGACTGTGTTGCTCTCAACACAATAGCCGGAAAATAAACGGCCAGCAAACCCAATAATGTCCCCCAAAAAACAGCGCCATCAGGTCCACCAAAACCTAGGGTGATAAACAGTGGCAACATACCTGCCAAAACCATAAGGCCACCTTCTCGCGCCCCTTTGCGTAAGGTCACAAGGCCAATGGTTCCCTGAGGGAGCAATGGCAGCAGCACACTGAGCATTGCCAATATTGAGGCCTGCAGACGCCCGCGCATAATAAACTCTGCCAGCGAGCGCATCATATCAATCTACCCTAGCGGTCGTGATTATCCGTGTAGGGCAGCAAAGCCAAAAAGCGAGCACGCTTGACGGCCGTTGCCAGTTGCCGCTGGTACTTAGCGCTGGTACCGGTAATACGACTCGGCACGATTTTACCGGTTTCGGTAATGTAGGCTTTAAGTGTATCCAGATCTTTATAGTCAATACGATCTATGCCTTCTGCACTGAATCGGCAGTATTTGCGGCGACGAAAAAAACGAGACATGATTAGTTGTCCTCCTGTTCTTCAGTAGTGGCCTGTTCTGAAGGCTTGTCTGCATGAGGTTTTTCTTGGGTGTTTTGCTCTTCATCGCGACGGGCCTTACGCTCGCGGCTGTCTTTCTCAGCCTTGACGATAGGGGATTCTTCAATAATGGCTTTGTCCTCACGAATCACAAGGTGCCGCAACACCGCATCGTTATAGCGAAAGTTTGTGGTCAGCTCTTCGAGAACGCTATCGCCACATTCCACATTCATCATAATGTAGTGGGCTTTGTGAATTTTGTTGATGGAGTAGGCCAGTTGGCGACGGCCCCAGTCTTCTAGACGGTGAACCTGGCCACCATTTTCTTTGATTGAGCCGGTGTAGCGCTCGACCATACCGGGTACTTGTTCACTCTGATCCGGGTGGACCAGAAACACGATTTCGTAATGACGCATGTCAATTCCTTACGGTTTAGGCTTCCCCGGCAGTGCGAGTGAAGCAAGGAAGAACTGCACTGCTTATATGCACATAGATTATGGATATAGGGCTTTGGCCCACAGCGCAAAATTAAAAATTAGTTGACCCTGTCGGACTGAATCAGGGGCGCGAATTGTAGGATATTCAGTGTGGCGTTTCAAGACCGTTTACAGGTATTTGTCAATTTATAGGCCTTCGGGCACATCGGTCCAGACCATCCTGGAAAACTCAATTGGATTGCTCTCAGAGCGAGTCTTACTCACTCTGGATAAAAAAGGGATAGAAAGGGATAAAAAGAGCCTGGGGGAAATTAAACATGCCATCACAGCGGGACCTATGGCGAAATGTCCAGTGGCGGCCAACCAAATGCCAGATATGTGCTATACAGTGATTAGCGAATTCATCCAGTGCGTGAAGGGGTTTATTTTTGTAATGCTTTACATTCAGTGCATTCAATAGAAAAACCATCATTTACAAGCACTCAATGGTTGAATTTAGGATGGTCCTGGACAATTCAGCTGGCCGCTCAGCGTAAATGAAGAACCTGAAAAATCACGTAAAATCAAAATATTACAAATATTTACCGTTTTGCTCTGAGAGCAAACCAAGTGAGTGTTCCAGAATAATATGCCCCCTGCTTGGGGCATTTTCAGCACCGCCATGTATTTCTATTTACAATGCAATTTCGTATAGTTAATCAAAATCCCACATAAGAGGTCGCCTCGCACATGAAACCCTTTGTCTTTAATACCACTCGATCCATTATTAACGAAGCCGGTGCCTTAAAAAATATCGCTGAGATTTGTCGCCAGCAGCATATCTCCAAGCCCCTAATTGTCACGGACCAAGGCATTGTGAAGGTGGGCTTGATGAGTAAATTAGAAGACGCCCTGAACGCGGGAGATATGGGCTATGACAGCTATACCGATGTTGTGGCTGACCCGCCCGAATCCATCGTATACGACGCTTTAGAGGTATTAAAAGCAGGTGGAAACGATGGGGTGATTGGTTTTGGTGGCGGCAGTTCCATGGATACGGCCAAGCTTATCGCGCTTATCTCCAATACCGGCGACAAATTAGAAGACATCTACGGAGTCGGCGTAGCTCAGGGGCAACGACTGCCGTTGATTCTCATACCCACGACCGCGGGCACGGGTTCTGAGGTAACGGCCGTTGCTATTGTGACCACGGGCGAGACCACCAAAGCAGGGGTGGTTGCCAATCAGCTTTACCCGGATGTTGCTCTACTGGACGCTGAGCTAACCCTTGGACTGCCGTCTCATATTACGGCTGCGACTGGGGTGGATGCCATGGTACATGCGATTGAGGCCTATACCAGTGCCAGATTAAAAAATAGTTATGCCGATATGCTGGCAAAAGAAGCCCTACGCCTGTTGAGCGCTAATGTCATGACGGCAAGCCATGAGGGCAACAATGTTGAAGCGCGGCAAGCTATGTTGCTAGGGGCCTGCCTGGCTGGACAAGCGTTCGCCAATGCGCCTGTTGCCGCGGTTCACGCTCTCGCCTACCCACTCGGAGGCCACTATCATATCCCCCATGGTTTGAGTAATTCTCTGGTATTACCCCACGTCATGCGCTTTAACGCACCCGCAGCCAAGGAACTCTATGGAGAACTGGCACCCATTATTATGGGGAGGGCTGTTGACGGCGATGCACAGTCCGTAACCGATGAGTTGATCACTTATATTGAAAAGCTGATCGTGGATTTAGGGCTACCCAATACGCTGCAAGCAATGGATATTCCCGAATCAGATCTGCCCATGCTTGCCAGCGATGGCATGAAGCAACAGCGCCTGTTGATTAATAATCCAAGGGAAATCACCGAGCCAGATGCATTGACTATTTACCGGGCGGCTTATTGAGTTTGGGTCAGCAGTCTGCCTTTTTATACAAAGCAATTTGACCATTCACAAAAATCTATTATTCGCAGGCTTAATCCAGACGCTACTGCAATTCACCTTGAACAGGAGGTTTGCGTTGTTTGCACCGGGAACCAATGGGCAGCTGGGCTTTTTAGCTCGAACAGTTTTTAGCTCGAATACTTTGTTGATTCAGTTTTAGACAGTAATCGAGTCCGGCCTTGGCAAGGCCCGTATCTTGCTCAGGGCTACCTGAACTGACGCCGATACCACCTGCGCAGTCGCCATCAATAAACACGGGCAGGCCACCACCAACGGTAATTACTAACGGGACACTGGAAAAGAAGACACTGTCTTTCAAACACACTGTAAATATGTCCTTGTGCACTCTACGTCGGCTTCTGCCTCCGAAGGCTTGAAATGACAGTGTATTCTTTTCTCTAAACTGGGTAGTATTAGGATTCATATGACTTTTCTCAATGGCTTTATGATACTGCTGATATTTCAGCTGCTTGGCGAAAGTATTTCGCACCAGCTTGAATTATTTATACCGGGGCCGGTTATTGGTATGATGCTGTTATTCTTATTGCTGTTAATGTCGCGCAAGCACTTTATATCTCTAGAAAACGCCTCTGGTGTTTTACTTAGCCACCTTTCTTTATTGTTTGTGCCAGCAGGCGTTGGCCTTATGCAGCACTTGGATAAAATGTATAGCGAATGGCTGCCCATCTTTGCAGGAATACTATTGGGAGCCATCATCAGCATGGTGGTGTCCATTGCGGTTATGACGCTACTGATTAAACTGCTTAAGCTCAATAATCACGAGGCTAAAGATGGAGACTAATGTCAGCGAAATATGGGTCTATCTGTCTTCCTCTCCCCTTTTTGGACTCACCTTAACCCTTGTCGCTTACTGTATAGCCCACGGTATTTATACTCACTCTGGCGGGCACCCACTATGCAATCCGGTATTGTTGTCGATTATTATGATTATCACTGTACTTGTGCTTACCAATATTGAGTACCCGCATTATTTTGCTGGTGCTCAGTATATTCACTTTTTATTGGGCCCAGTCACGGTGGCCTTAGGGTATCCCTTATATCGACAATTAACAAAATTAAAACAACTGTGGCTACCCATTAGTGCTGCCTTAATTTCCGGGATTATCGTCGGCACGATCAGCTCAATACTGCTGGTGCGCTGGCTGGGCGGTTCTATTGAGGTGCAACTTTCTATTGCGCCAAAATCAGTCACCGCACCGGTTGCCATGGGTATTGCAGAAAAAATTGGCGGGCTGGCATCACTGACAGCGGCACTGGTGATTACCACCGGGATTATTGGCGCTTTAATTTGCACAATTATTTTCAAGGTGATGAGAACCAAGGATGACAGCATTAAAGGTATCGCACTGGGTCTAAGCGCTCATGGCATCGGTACCGCAAGGGCGTTTTATTTAAGTAAAGAAATGGGTGCCTTTTCAGGTTTGGCGATGGCCTTGTCGGCATTGTTAACCGCTCTTATTCTGCCGTGTTTGATCTCTTATCTTTTTTAACAAAAGGACAATGGGTGTTTTTTATTGTGCCAATTGAGCGGCCAAATTGCGGTTTGTGATGCCAGCAGACAGCAAATAGCTGCAAGTTAAGTAACTAGCAGCTAAAGTAGTTGCCATGAAACATCCAGGTTTTGCAAAACGCTTTAAACAAGCCGTCGCCAGTGCAGGTATCAGTGATAGCCAAAAAGGACTATCCAAGCTGCTTGGGGTGAGCGAGGTGATGATTTGGAGCTATAAAAACGGCGAAAAACTTCCGCGTATGGCGATGGCCGTTAAAATGGCAGAGACCTTTAACACCACCGTGGAATGGTTATTACAGGGTACGGGTAATGCAGTTCGAGAACCCGCCGCTCAGTATGATGCCTCAACTGGCAACTCCAAAACCCATCAAGACCTGGCGCAATTGATTGACAGCCTGGATGAATCTGAACAAAAGCAAGCTCTCGAATTACTGCAAAAACACTTCACATAATGGCGGACGTTTCCGCCATTGCTGGCAAAGCTGTCAATAACCCAGTGTCAGCTACCGACTCTGCAATACTCACATCTGCTCTATCAAGATTCAATTCCAGCGATTTTTGCGCAATATGCCTCAGCGTTTTTTGGTATCAACCGACTCTATTTGGCGCTGTCGCAAAGCCTCAAACAAACAGATTCCCGTTGCTACCGATACGTTTAAACTGCTGACACTGCCCATCATCGGAATACGCATAAGGTGATCACAGTTGTCACGGGTTAAACGACGCATGCCTTTGCCTTCTGAACCCATCACCATCGCTAAAGGACCACGTAAATCTATCTCGAAGTGATTTTTGTTTGCTTCGCCAGCGGCTCCAATTATCCATAGACCCTGCTGTTGCAACCACTGTAATGTTCGCGCAAGGTTGGTTACTTTTACCAGAGGGACGATCTCAGCGGCACCACAGGCAACTTTAATGGCTGTCGCATTCAAGGCGGCTGAATTATCTTTGGGCACCACAACAAAATGCACGCCTGCCGCTTCAGCAGAGCGTAGACAGGCACCCAGATTATGGGGGTCTGTCACCCCATCGAGGACTAACAGAAAAGGGGTTTGCTTATTGTCAAGATATTGCTGCAAATGGCTTTTAAGAAATACTTCATCGTAAGTGTTCACCATCGACATTATCTCTGCAACGACGCCTTGATGGTTGCCATTGGTCAACTGATCCAGGCGCTTGCGATCCTGCCATTCTATAGGCACTTGCCGCTTGGCCGCTTGAGCGTGAATGGCTTGCAGGCGCTTGTCCTTGCGAGCAGATAACAAGTATAAACGCTTAATAGTTTTTGGCTTTGTTGACAGTATGGCTTCGACAGCATGAAAACCAAAAACAATAGAAAGTGAACTGGTGGGCATAGAGTTAACTGAGATTATGTTTTTTTCTGTTTCGATGAAGAACGCTTAGCGGGCGCTTTTGTTTTTTTATTGGTGCTGGTGGATTTTTTTTTTGACCTATTGGATTTAGCAGGGCGCCCGCTGGTTTTCGCTGACTTTTTTTGTGATTTTCTTCCTGGATTCTTAGTAGCTTGATCGATAGAATCAAAATCACCACGGCGCAGTTTATCTCTTACGCTTGCCTGCTTAGGCTGTTTCTGGCTGGATCCAGAGGCAATTTCAAAATCAACTTTACGTTCGTCCAATTTAACCGAGGCAACTTGCACAGTGAGTTCATCACCAAGGCAAAATTGTTGATGGGTGCGTTCGCCCACTAAACGATGGTGAGCTTCCTCAAAGTGGTAATAGTCAGAGGGCAAGGATGTAATATGTACCAGGCCTTCAACATAGAGATCCAGTAATTCCACAAACACACCAAAATTAGTGACGCCGGT